>JBOHHD010000158.1:0-3242 GCA_050700515.1 Pseudonocardiaceae bacterium | reverse complement strand
GATCAGCCACTCCGCGCGGGGCGCCAGTTCGCCGATCACGGGAGCGCCGGGGATCTCACCGGCCACCAGCAGGCCGCCGGAGGTCTGCGCGTCGGCCAGCAGCAGCAACTCGTCTTCGTCGACTGATGCCCTCAGGTGTGGGCGTACCCAGTCCAGGTTGCGCCGGGTGCCCCCGCTGACGTACCCGCCGGCCAATGCCTGGCGGGCGCCGTCCAGGTAGGGCACCGCTGCGGCGTCCAGCACCGCCGAGATTCCGCTGGCGCGCACCAGCTTGAGGAGATGGCCGAGCAGCCCGAACCCGGTCACATCGGTGGCACAACGGGCACCCGCCGCCACTGCCGCCGTCGAGGCCGCCGCATTGATGGTGGTCATCACCTCCACGGCATGACCGAAGACCTCACCGGTGCTCTTGTGCCGGCTGTTGAGCATCCCGATGCCCAACGGCTTGGTCAGCGACAGCGGCAACCCGGCGACCCCGGCGTCGTTGCGCAGTAGCCGCGCCGGATCGGCGACGCCGGTCACGGCCATCCCGTACTTGGGCTCCGGGTCGTCCACGCTGTGCCCGCCCGCCAGGTGGCAGCCCGCCGCCCCGCACACGTCCCGACCACCACGCAGCACCTCAGCGACCAGCTCGAAGGGCAGCACCTCGCGGGGCCAGCCGAGCAGGTTCACCGCGACCACCGGCCGCCCGCCCATGGCGTACACGTCGGACAGCGCATTGGCCGCCGCGATCCGGCCCCAGTCGTAGGGGTCGTCGACCACCGGAGTGAAGAAGTCCGCAGTGGCGATCATCGCGATGCCCTCGGCGATGCGCACCACCGCGGCGTCGTCGCCGTCGTCGAGTCCGACAACCAGCTCACCGGCCGGGTCGCGTACCTCCGCGCCGACCAGCCCGGCCACCACCGATTCCAGCTCACCGGGCGGAATCTTGCACGCGCATCCCCCGCCGTGCGCATACTGGGTCAGCCTGATTGCGGTCGCCGTCATGACCACGACAATAATGGTCTTGCACAAGCCTGCCGTCTCGGCCGCCAGCAGAGGACCCTATGATCTTGCGGTGGAGGCGTCAGGGTGCCTGGTGGCCCCCGCGGTCTTCAAAACCGACGTGATCCGAGTATCTCGGTCAGGCGGGTTCGATTCCCGTCCGCCTCCGCCACCCGCGTGTCCGCCGCCTGTGCACGGTGTGTCCGGCGTTCATGCACGGTTTATCCGACTCTCGTGCACGGTGTGCCGCCACATACGTCGGAGTGACGTTTATAGCGCTGTCGCTGAAAGGCATGTCCTCATCTGGTTGGACGATCTCGATGTCCTCGGTGGACAGCAGCGCTCCGCAGAATGCACTGACCACGTCTGACTCAGCCTGGCCGGGCGTCGGGACCAGACGATTTGTCCGCGCAGTCGTGCCGGATACGCCGGGTCGGTGACGAACGAGAAGGACAGTGTCCGGGGGGAGGTCGGCGGGCATCACCGGGAGATCCCGGTGGGGGACTGGGACAGGCGGCACAGCCACCGAGAAACCCGCCGGCTGGGTGCGGTGTCGTGGCGAGGCCGCGCTCGCGGTGCGACATCACAGCGGATGCGAAGTCCTTCCACACGCGGCCGGGTAATAGTCGTGACGGGTGACCAGCCCGGTATCGGGCACCGCGTGATCGATGCCATCGGTGCCACAGGTGATCCGCACTGTGAATGACTTGGATGTCACCGGACGAGCCACTCTGGTTGCCGACACGTTGCCTCCGAGATCATTGATGTGACATCGTGACGATCTCCATGGAAAGTAGTGCGCTGGAAGGCCGCACTGGCGTCGTTGTGGGTCACGTCGGGACATTGACGCCATGGTCACCCTGAAGCGGTTTCAGTCGAGAGGGCAGGACCTGGGTCGCGGACATGAGTAAATTACCGCGCGACGGCAACCTGGGGTCGCGCGGGCTGCTTTAAGGTTGAGAAGAGCTCACCGGTTCGATCGGTATTCGAACGGCGATGTCGATTCGGATCGAGCCGTCGTCCGGGATCACGAAGACACGGTCGTGTCCCTGCTTCCAATCCACGGGTAACACCAGGTACTTCTCCGTTGAGCGGCCAAGCAATCTGATACCATTGTACTGGTAGCGGTACTTGCTGTCCGGTTGAGCGATCTCGGCGACCTCCACGCCGGTGCCGGTTACCGCGATCCGTTCGGCGCTGTACAGCACCACCGAAGGTCGCGCGGGCAGGCCGGCGACTATATCAGCGGCGGTGCGTTTGCCGACTTCCTCAGCGTGCAGGCCCACCGCCCAGAACATGCCCAGCAGACCAAGGGTAAGCAGGACGAGAGCCTGTTGCTGAGTATGTGACGAGCGTTTTCTGGCGAGTGGGTTCAGATATCTCGAATGCAGGTGCAAGGTGTAGCCGAGCAGTGCAACGCTGGCTACGATCAGCAACGGTAAGGTGATCCCTGACGGCCAACCGAGCTGACCGGGAAACAGTATTCTGATGATTACCAGAGTGGTCAGCGCGAGCGCGATCATATGCGTCACGGTCACGAGCTGCTGTCCCACCCGCCGAGCTCGGCTCTCCGCCGGCATCTCCAGCGTCGGTTGCACCACGAACCGATGAATGCCCAGCAAGACGAGAGCGGCAAGCGCCGCTTTGATGAACGGCAGGAACGCGACGCCTATGCTGCGCAGCAAATAGTCGGGGAAACCATACTCCATCAAGCTGGTGTCGAGGCCGAAGTAGGCTAGCGTGGCCTTGGCGTGCACCCATCCAAAATAATAGAGCAAACCGCCGAGCAGTGCCGTCTGAGACGCGATCGTCCCGGCGATGGTCACTATGCTGGGCACATCAACCACCAGGTTCTGTCCCTGTGTGATCGATGCTCTGCCGCCATCGGACGAACCGCCTTCGGTCGGTATTCCCGACGCGGAAGGGGTCATCCCGGAGCCTCCGGCGGCGGCTCTGTTGTTGGTGTTGGTGAAGGCGGCTCCGTCGTCGGCGGCAGCTCGATTTCGGGCGTCGTGGTGACTGGGGGAGGTGGTTCGACGCGGGTGGTCGGAAGAAGGTCACCACCGGCCATTGCCGGCTCCGTGGTCCGTGTCGGCTGTTCGGGCTTCCTGGCCGGCGCTGCTGTTTCTGTGGCCGGACCTCTTGGTTCGGTGGTCGGCACTACTGGTTCGGTGGTCGGCACTGGCGGTTCCGTGGTTGTTACCGCTGATTCGGTGGTCACCGATAACTCAGGACGCGAGTCAGTGGAGTCGCCACAG
>JBOHHD010000157.1:0-5352 GCA_050700515.1 Pseudonocardiaceae bacterium | reverse complement strand
GCCTTGACCAGCCGGATCGCACCGCGTGACGGCAGCGTTCGGCGGTTGGGTGCTCGATCACCACGCGGTTGCCGCCTGGGCCCGGGTCCAGCCTTATGCGCAGGCGCTGGTGTGGTCGGCGATGGAGGTAGGGATGAGCGTCGTGGTTCCTGCCGCGGTGCTTCCTTTGGCTTACGCCGACACTCGCCGGCAGGACCACGATGTGCTGCGTGAGCTCCTCGAACTACCGGTGACCCTCTTTGATCCGCTGACCACCGCCGATGCGCCGGCGTTGGGCCGTATCTTGACCACTGCCGCCGACCCGGCCGCGTTGAAGCTCGACGCCTTGGCGCTGGCTCACGTCGCCCACGCCGCACAGCGCCGGGGCTGGCCCGTGCTCACCGGCAACGCGCTGGGGCTGCAGCTTCTGGATCCCAGCCTTGACCTGGATGAACTGCCCTGACGACCGAATGCTGCTAACGGTTCGCGGGCTTGCCGGCACTGCGGCGCAACGCGGCGGCGAGGGTGACGAGCAGCCTGCCACTAGTCACTCTGGGTGGAGCGCAGCCTGGGTGGAGCAGGTTAGTGCCGTCTGCGGTGGAGTTCGGAGATGCGCTGGACGGCGGCCATGGATTGCCGGATGCCCTCGGTGGCTTCGTCCATGGCGCGCAGGGAGTCCGAGGAGATCTCGTTCAGCGTGCGGGTCATCTGGTCCACCGATGGTGGGGTGGGTAGCGACGCGGTCATCGTGGCCTGCATGGCGTCCAGGGCGGCGTTGGTCGCTTCCATGATTGCGGTGGCGAGTGCGTCGGGGCGGGTGCGCAGCGCTGGCGGGTCGATGCGCAGCGCGCTCACCCGTCCGCCGGTGACTTCGACCCGTACCGTGCCGTCCAGTGCCTCGGCCGCGCCGACCGGTGGTTCGGCCGGGGTGGTGCCGCTCGACGGTGCGGTGCCGGCGCGGAGCTGATCGAGCTGGTCCTGCATGCGGTGCACGATGTCTTTGGCTGCCCACCACGGATCGGTCACGGTTCCGCCTTTCTGATGAACGGCCGGACCAGCGCTCCGGCCTGGCGTAGCGCGTCGATCGCGTCGGTCAGGCCGCTGGCATCGATGACGACGCTGCCAGGGAGCACGGTGCCGGTCGCGCCGGTCGCGTCCCACCCGCTGACCTGGTCGTCGTCGAACCCGGTCCGGTCGAGTCGCGCGTCGCGCAGCGTCGCGCCGCGCAGATCGGTACGGAGGAAAAACGTCTTGGTCAGATCGGTGCGGTCGAGGACGGCCTGAGTCAGCACCGCATCGGTCAGGTCGGCGCGGAGCAACCGGGCGCCGGTCAGGTCCGCCCCGGTGAGGTCGGCGCCGATGAGGTTGGCTTTGTACAGGTCGGCGCCGGCCAGCTTCGCGTGCCGCAGGTTTGCTTCGATCAGCTCGGTGCGGTGGAGATCCGTACCGGTCAGGTCGGCGCCGGACAGGTCGACCTTGTTGAGCACCGTGCCATCCAGCCGGCGATCGGCCAGGTGCAGTCCCGTGAGCGCGCGGCCGGTCAGGTCCAGTTGCCGGCCGCTACCTTCTCTCCTCCACCACCGATGGTGCTCACGTAGCCGTGCGTCGAACTCGGCCTGGGTCAGCGCCTCTTCCATCAGTAGATCACCACCTTGCCGGCCCACTCCGGATGAGACGCGACGAGCTCCTTCAGGTCGTCGCGGTGCGCCTGGGACAGCTTGGCGGTGTCCAGTGCGACGTACTCCCCGGCGGCGATCTCCCGCAAGATCGACTTCTCTGCATCGGCCCTGGTGTAGTCGCCCTGGTCGCCCGGTCTGGTCTGGAACCCCTTCACGTCCCAGTCCTGGCCGTCGCCGTCCGTGAAGTCCGCGCCGGGATGGCTGCTGCGCTGCACCGGCGGACTGACCGCACCCATCTGCTCCAGGCCAAGGGCGACCTCGGCCTCCCGCAAGGTCTTCTCATCGGGGGGCTCGTCGCGGTGGGCGGGGTCCAGGGCCAGCTCCTGCTTGCGGCGTTCGTATTCCTGCTGCTCCTGCTCCCGCTCCGCTGGCGTGTCGAACTCGTCGACTCCCTGCTCAGAAGAGTGGATGGGTCGGCCTTCCAGCCGGTCGATCTCCTTGCTGAGGTGCTCGCGCACCAGCTCGGACAGTGGCGCGCTCAGCTCGCGGATCGTGAGGATGGTGGTGGTGACCAGCGCCGCGATCGTCCGGTTCACCGCGATCGCGGTCTCCGCCGCCGCGGCCAGTGAGGCGCCGAGGGTGAAGAACGCCGCGGCGATGGCGGCGGCCAGGAGCACCGCGAACGCGACGAGCTGGGCGATCACCAGGATCTTCAGCGTCAGCACCAGCCCGCCCGCGGCGTAGAACGCGATGGACACCGCCCCGGCCACGATGCCGCAATCGACCAGGTAACCGTCCTCGCCGGACAACTTCTCCCAGTACTCCCGGAACGCGTCCAGGCCCGGGCTCTGGTTCTCCGTCAGCATCGCCGTCACCGCGGTGCTCGCCGCCTCGGCGTGCTCGGCCGCGCGTTGCGCGAATGTGCCCCAATACTGGCCACAGTGGAACAGCTTGGTCTCGTCGGCCTCGGGCCAGGTGGCCCCGACCCAGGACAGCGCCTCGATCAGCTCAGGTGGCAGCTGCAAGCCCACTCAGACGTCACCCAGACTTTCGAGGATGCCCTGGACCTGGCGCATCTGCCCGGCGTTGTCCCCATCCACGGTGGTATACGCCGTGGCCATCTGGTTCAGTGCCGCAGCTGTCTCGACAAGGCAGAACCCCGTCTCGGTGAAATACTCCAGGGCGGTCGGCCCGATAACCTCGTACATCTCCTTGAGCGCGGTGCCCAACTCGTCCCCACCATAGGGATCCCCCACGGCGCCCATATCGGCGGACAGGTTCGCCACCGACTCACCCCAGTCCTGCCCGGCACCGTCAACCCGCTGCGCCGCCACGTGGATGTCCTCGGGACGCACATCGACCGTCGCCACAGCCCGAACCGTAACACGATCAATAAGCCAACCGGTGCCGAACTGACGGTCCGCCGACCGCAAGAAATCGATCAAACCCGGTTGCCGGACGTGGTCGCGTTCCTGCGGATCGAGACGGTGGACCAACTGTCGATCAACGCCCGCCCCTTGCCCGACACGTAGGTCAAGAACACGCCGAGTTGACAGTTCTCGATACGCCCGGCGGTGCCGGAATACTGCCGTTGGATCCCGGAGGATTTGGTGCCTTTCTTGAGGAAACCGGTCTCGTCGGCCACCGCGACTCCGCTGGGGTCGGCGAGCGTTAACTACAGTCCAGGACGCGGCCACCGCGCCTTCTTCGAGTTTCACCACACCTTGAAGTTGATCATATAGTGGCCGCATCCGTGATCACGACATGCCGACCGAGATCTCACACTGCGGCTGCCGTACTGGAGAACCGCTGGAACCTACCGAGGGGGGAGGGTGCCGCCGATGTGCTTGGTTCTCACGGCATGGCGGGCGCATCCAGCCTACCTCCTGGTGGTGGCGGCCAACCGGGACGAGTTCTACGAACGCCGCACCGCGCCCCTGGACTGGTGGCGGGACGAACCAGAGGTGCTCGCCGGCCGTGACCTCGACGACGCCGGCGCCGGTGGCACCTGGATGGGCGTCGCTCGTTGCGGGCGGTTCGCCGTGGTGACCAACGTCCGCGAGCCCGCAGACATCCGCGCCGGGGCATTCTCTCGCGGCGAACTCCCGGCGCGTTACCTGGGCGGGCAGCAGCCACCGAGGGAGTTCCTCGACGAGCTCGCCACGCGGGACGGTGACTATAACGGTTTCAACCTTCTGCTGTCCGACCGCAGGCAAGCGTCCGACGAGCTGCTGCCCGACACCGGGATACCACTGGAGTGGGAGAGGCTGCTGTCCTCGGCGTTCATCGCCTCGCCTGGGTACGGGACCCGGAGCAGCACCGTGCTCCGGGTGCGTCACGACGGCTCCTTCGATATTGCCGAGCGTAGTTTCGACCCCGACGGTGCTACGGGAGAACGGTACATACATGGCATGCTGAACCTTCAGGACGGGTGAAAGGCCGTAAACCCCGCCAGTGTGGCTGATATCTGTCGGCCGGCCAGCAGCTGCGGGCCTACGAGGAGCTACTGCGTGGCCCGCCCGGCGTTCAGGTGGCCTGGGGCCGGCTTGACCCGAAGGGTGGTCGCATCGATCAACCCAACCGCGTCGAGCTCCTGCAGCTTGTCGACTCTGCTGCCTCGGCCACGTTCGCCATGTTGATCGTTTGGTGCTCAAGGGCGGGATGCTTCTCGCGTCGGTGACTTCGACCCGTGCCACGCCGTCCAGTGCCACAGTCGACGTGCTGGTTGCCCGGCCCGGTTTCGACGCCGCCGAGCTGACCCGGATGGCCCGCCAGGTCGCCGCCGCGGCTCGCGGATAGTATCAAATCCACCGTGGGTGACGGTCAGGTGCTGAGGATTTGATGCAGAAGGGGTGGTGCCGTTGCGGATGGAGCGTTTGTCGGCGTTGCCTGCCACCTTCACGACCGGACGGGCGGAGCGGGCGGGGTTGTGGCGTCATGATCTGTACCTGTTGCGCGACGCCGGGGTGGTCAACGAGGTCTCGCGTGGGGTCTATCGCAAGGCGGATGCTCCGGAGACCGCTTATCTCGATCTTTTGGCGGTGGCGCACCGAGCGCCGTTGGCGGTGGTGTGTTTGATCTCGGCGCTGGCGGTGTACGAGTTGACTGATGAAGTCCCGGTGGTCGTGCAGGTCGCCGTGCCTCGGGGGACCCACCGTCCGCGGATCACTTATCCGCCTACCGAGGTGTCGGAGTTCGACGCGCGGACCTTCGACCTCGGTCTGCGGGAGCGTGAGGTCTCATCAGGGGAGCGGGTGCGGATCTACGGGGCGGCTCGCTCTGTCGTGGATGTGATGCGGTTGCGCCGCCGGATCGGGGACCCGGTGGCGCTGCGGGCGTTGCGGCGGTGGGTCGAACGCCGCGCCGGGGATCCTGCCGAGTTGCTGGGCTACGCGCGCGCCTTGGATGTGGAAGGTCCGGTGCGCCAGGCCGTCGAGGCGGTGCTGAGCTGATGTCGCCCAACCCGAGTCGCGCCACGACGGCGGGGCGGGTGTTCAACGACCTGCGGATCATGGCCCGGCGCGAGGGACGATCGACCGACGAGTTGCTCGTCTTCTACGTCCTGGAACGGTTCCTGCACCGCCTGAGCCACTCGCCCTATGTTGATCGATTGGTACTCAAGGGCGGGATGCTTCTCGCGGTGCTTGATGTTCGGCGCAGTACCCGTGATGCGGATCTGCTGGCGCTGGAGCTCGACCGTGACGAACAGCGTGTGGCGGCCTGGGTCCGCGAAATCGTGTCGATTGATGTCGAC
>JBOHHD010000156.1:0-12199 GCA_050700515.1 Pseudonocardiaceae bacterium | reverse complement strand
GTGGCATGCAGTACATCGAGTCTTATAAATTTATCTAGCTTTCAGCATAGAATTTTCTAGATATTGCAAGCGACGATATCTCGACTGTTCGCCGGACGAGGGCGAAGGCTCCTCCGGCTCCGAAGGTGGGACTGGGGTACTGGCCGGTAGCCGGGTAAAATTCTCGTGCTCGACATGATCAACATCTTCTGAATCGGCGTCGTGTGGTGAATCCTCCGGTGCGTAGTCCAGCTTCGGTCTGAAGGGGGTTCGGCGGATGGACCGCTACATGATCACCATTTTGCTGGTGGTCGCCGCCGCTACCGTGCTGGTGTACGTGAGCGTCGGGCAGGTGTTGCCCAAGCGCTGGCGCAAGAGCGAGGTCGAAGCGTCCGAGGACTTCGCCATCAACTCGGTGAACGTACTCATCGGGCTGCTGTTCTCGATCCTGCTCGCCTTTGTGATCGCCGGCGTGCTGGGCGACTACGACCGGGCCAGCCGGAATACCCAGGAAGAGGCCAACGCCCTCGGGGCGATCTACGGCTTCGGCCAAGGCATTTCGGAACCAGCCAAATCCACCTGGAAACAGGACACCCGGAACTACGCGGCTCTGGTCGTCGACCAGGACTGGCCGCTGATGCAGCAGGAGCAGGCGAGTGAGCAGGCCTGGGCCGCGCTGACCACCCTTCGCGACCACATCATCACCTTCCAGCCGGCCACGGCCCTCGAACAAACCCTGCAGGACAAGGCGATCGACAGGGTCCAGGCCGTCTACGACTCCCGGCGAGAACGGGTCGATCTGGTCAGTGCGGGCGTCCCCGATTTCATGTGGTACTCCCTGATCGGTGGTGCGCTGCTGGTCGCGCTCTTTCCGTTGCTGATCAAACCGCATCTCACCGCCCGCCTGCTGATCGCGGTGATGCTGCAAAGCGTGGTGATAGCCGCATCGCTCTATCTGGTCAGCGAGCTCAATCATCCCTTCAGCGGTGAGGTCCGGGTCGAACCCAATGCATTCGAGATCCTGATAAACCGATTCGACGCCTCCCCCTGAACACTGCCGGCAAGTGGCCGAGCGCCTCACGGGCGGGGCGGATTTCACCTCATCGGTGGGGAAGTCGCAGCACGCATCGGTGGCGTCGCACAAGGTTCAACGTGGCTGCTCCGGCGGCCTGCAGCGGATATCGGATGGTGCACAGGAGGGGATCGATCGTCAAGGGGAAGCCTTCGAGGGGTCGGCTCGGAGCCGCACCTACCAGGCGACCCTCGGCGTTGGTATGGACCAGGTCGGCGAAGAGTTCATCGAAGAGCGCCGCGTCGAATACCACGACGGTGAGCAGGTCGGTGGCGAACGTCAGCGGGTCCACTCCCATTCCGAGCACGTGAGCGCGGATCCGGCCGGTGTGCAGGGCGTCGGTCATCCGGGCGGCGAAGGGCCAGGCGGCGTAATCGAGGGGTGAATGACCGGACCCGTGGTTCTCGGACTCGCCGAGCAGTTCCTCGGCGTATTCGCGGACCATGCAGCGCCACAGCGAGAAATCGTTGCGTTCGTTCCCGGGCTGGTCATCACTAGCCTGGAAGATGCCGACCGGGACGACCATGCACAGTCCCCCGGCGTGGCCGACCTTGGCCGGATCACGCCAATGCAGCAGAAACGTCGCTTTGTCGGCGTCGGGGTCGTGCCGGATGGTGAGCGTGCTGATCGCCAGGTTCATCGGACGCCGCGCCGGGTCGCAGGGGTGCCCGATCGCGGCGCGCAATGGGGTGTCAGTTCCCTCCCGTTGCCCGGCCGCATACTCGTGCGCGGCGGCCTCACCCACATCGATTCCATCGAAATAGGTACCCCGCCCGAACATCAGGCGACCCCGGGGCGCGGGCAGATCGGCGTTCAGCAGCCGGTAGGTGGAGCAGTTCTCGAACACGGCCGGCGCGGTGAGGTCGGCCATGGCCGCGGCGTAGCTCGGGTAACGCGAGCCATCGGGCCGCTGGGGACACAGCGCGACGGTGACCGAGGCCGTGCCGGTCAGGCCGGTGAACGGCGTGTCCGGTGCGAATTCCAGATCGATGGCCTCGAGGGGAATCGGTCCGCTGGGCAACCAGTCCGGTCGGGACAGCAGCGAAGTACCCTCGACCTTCAGCACGTCGGCGTACTCTCCAGCAACCGCCTGGCCGAGCTCATGGCGATGCTGCTGGAGGTACTCCCGCACCCGCAGCCACTCCCGCCGGCTCGCCGTCAAGCTGCGATCGCGATGCTGACCAGGCAACGGCATGGTGCCCCTTTCCGCTTACCGGTCCAGGGGGTGCGCGGTCAGCCCAGCGAGGCGCGGCGGGCATAGCAGCGCAGGTTGCGGATGTCGTAGGTGAAGATCTCCAGGTCGACGAACCCGCAGCGGGCGACCAGCGCGCCGAGGGACTCGGCGTCGAACATGGTGTGGTGGGCGTTCCAGATCCAGCGTGGCACGCCCCTGGCGTCGACGCCCTGGTGCGCGGGCCGGTCGGAGTGTCCGCCGAGGATCCAGTAGTTCACCTCGGCGGTGTCGATCTCCCCGGCCACCCACTGCGCGGCGACGAACCGGGCATCCGGCACGCCGATGTCCAGCCGGGCGCCCGGTCGCATCACCCGGGCCCACTCGCGCAAGGTCGGTTCGACGAGTTCATAGCTCTGGTGTTCGAGCACGTGGTTGGCGCGCAGCCCGTCGACCGAGGCGGTGCGCAGCGGCAGCGGGTCGATCCAGCTGATCACTTCGATGTCGGGCAACGGGAGGATGTCGACATGCACGTCGTAGTCGGGGTGGGGTTTCTCGCCGGCACCGATCTCGACCTTCACGTCGGATCAGCGGGATCGACGAGGTCGGGTGGGTCGATTTTCTTGAGCACCTTCGCCGGACGCCCGGCGACCACTGTGTAGGCCGGCACGTCCTCCAGCACCAGGGCGCCCGCGGCCACCACGGCGTGCTTGCCGATGCGCACCGGACCCAGCACCATGGCGTGGCTGGCGAGCCAGACACCCTCCTCGATCACCACGTCCCGCCCGGAGCGCGGGAAGGTCCGCTGCCGCTCGAGACCGAACTTGGTGATGTCGTGCGTGCCGGTGAGCACCGCCACCTCGTGCCCGAAGAAGGCGTACTCCCCGATGGTGATCTCGCCACCGGACACGTTGAACAGCGCGTTGTTCACGATCGCCGTGGGGTCGATGTGCAGCCGCTCGACCTTGCCGTGCAGGCGGTAGCGATACAGCGGGTTCTCATCCGTGCCATGGGTGTACCGGTTCATCTCCTCGGCCACCATGCGCTGCACCGGTCCCCGGAGCAGGCGGGTCAGCAAACCGTCCAGTTTCGACATGGGCCTACATCTTAGCGAGCGGCATCTTAGCGAGCGGCGGTCGGGCCCCGAGCACGCAACCCGGCTCGGGCCAGCGCACGGGTGAGCCGGTCGGCCAGGGCTTCCGGACCGAAGTGACGCAGCGCCAGTACCCGATTGTTCGTCAACAGCGCCGGATCGGGGCGGGCGAACCAGGCGGCCAGTGGGCCGGGGTCGTCCACCGGAAACCAGTTGAAGCCCAGCTCGGCCACCTCCAGGGCCACCGGGTAGGCACTCACCGCCAGCGGTCGCCCGGCCAGCGCGGACTCGATCAGCGGCATACCGAAGCCCTCCCACACCGAGGGCAGTACCACCGCGTCCGCGGCGGCATAGGCGTCGACCATCCGTAACCCGGGAGGTAGCCCGCGCCGAACCGGGCAGCGGGCCCGGCTGAGCAGCTCGGCGAGCTGGGGACCGTAGCCCTCCTCGGCCGGCCCGGTCAGCCAGTAGACCGCGTCGAGGGCGTGGGCCAGCTCGAGCCCCGCGGCCACGTTCTTGCGGGGGATCGCGCGGGTGGGTTGCAGCAGCAGCCGCTGCTGTGGCGACACGTCCAGCGCCGCCCGGCCGGCGGTCCGGTCGCCGCGGCGGGGGATGCGGGCGTAGCCGTGGTACATGGCGGTCGCCTCGATACCGCGCCGCATCAGCTCCCGTGCGCTGTACTCGCTGATCGCCACGTGCTGCCAGCCGGGAGCATCCGGGGGCCAACCATCCAGATGCGCGTAGCGTTCCCGCTCCCAGGGCAGGTCATGGTGGCGCAATACGGCCCGGCGTCCGTCCAACGCCCGGACGACCGTCTCGGTCACCGCTGGATTCATCGGCAGCGAGCAGACGTTCTCGACGACGACGAGGTCAACGCCGCGCAGCGCGACCGCCAGGTCCCGGCTCCGGGCCGGGTGGGAGGTGTCGAAAGCGAGCCCGGGCACCACATGATCGGCTTTACCCGCTCCCGCGATGGTGCGCACCCGGCAGCCGAGATTGCGCAGCGCGGTGACCCAGTGCGCCGCCGCGACCGACACCCCGTCCACCACGCCGAGCCGGAAAGACAACAATGCAACGGTGGGCTCCACCGCTGGAGGATAGGGGCGTCACACGTTCGGTGAGCAGAAATGCTGCTCACAGCACCGGATCGGGTTACGCGAGACGCCCCTGGACCTCAGTGCCCGTGGTCGTGAGCGTCTTGCAGCTCGCTCTCATGGACGTGCGAGTGAGTGTGAGTCTGGCCGTTGTGGCCGTGTTCGTGCTGGTGCTCGATGTGCTCGTGGTCGTGGAGCACGTGGGTATGGGTGTGGGTGAGCTCACCGTGCTGGTGTTCGTGGCTGTGTGCTTCCTGAGCCATCGTTGCTCCTTCTCCTGATCGGCACCGGTGTTGGGCAGTTGCTCAATGAGACAATTGCTTGACTGTGCAATTGCTTGAAGAGGCAATTGCCGGAGAGAGTAATTGCCTGGGTGGGCAATTGCTGGACCGGGCAGCTGCTCAACGGGGCAGTTGCCAGATAGTGGCCGTATTACTTTTCATGCTCTCATGTGCAGGACGGGATCGACGCTACCATCGACCCACCTCAGGCGTCTACGGTCTCGTTGCTTTCTCCGCGCGGTGCTGAGTGCGCATCGCAACCTCCGCAGCGTGGAGAACTGCGTGAGCAGATGAAGTTGATAACGCCACAGCGGATAACTGCCGCGACGTTTCCACAGGTCATAAGCGAATTGAGTCGTCTCCTGATTGATATGGGGAGAGACGTTCTCGAACCACTTCGTGCTGTTCAGTGCCGCACCCTGCGCATCGCGCACGGCGACGCGACGTTCCTGCTGGTAGGTCCGGAGCGCGACCTGCGGGTCATCGTATTTATCCACGTTGTCGGCGAGCGCGATCGCGTCCTGCATCGCAAGTGTCGTGCCCGAGCCGATCGAGAAATGTGTGGTGTGCGCGGCGTCGCCCATCAGCACGACGTTGCCGTGGTGCCAGGACGCGTTGGTGATGCGCAGGAAGTTGAGCCACGGCATCTGGCCGGCGCTGTGCCCGCCGGCTGAATATCCGCCGGCCGGATGATGGGGAATCATGAGCGAGTGACCGTTCAGTTGGCGCTGGAAGATCTTCTCCAACAGGGCGAGGCTCTCCCGGAGATCGAGCCGATCGAAGCCGAGCCCCTTCCAGGTCGGCAGCGAGCATTCGACGATGAAGGTGGTGGTGTCCGCGTTGAAACGGTAGGCGTAGCACCAGATCCAGCCGGCCGCGGTCTCCTCAAAGGCGAAGATGAAGGAGTCGAACACCCGATGGGTGCCGAGCCAGACGTACTTGTTCGTACCCACCTCGATGTGGGTCCCGAACTTGTCCGCATGCAGTGCCCGCACGCGGCTGTTGGCACCGTCGCAAGCGACGATCAAGTCGGCGTCGGTGAATTCAGCAAGATCATCGACCTCGCGTTCGAACCGGACATCGACGCCGAGCGTCATCGCGCGCCTGGTGAGAATGTCGATGAGCAGTTCGCGCCCGATGGCGAATCCGTACCCGCCGAGATGGGCGGGCCTGCCCTGGACGTGCACTTCCTGGTTATCCCACGAGGCCGGCTGGGCATTGATCTCCCGGCCGCTCACCGGGTCATTGCGGTAAAGGCTGTCGAGTAAGGCATCGGAGAACGTGACGCCCCAGCCATACGTCACGCCCGCCGGGTTGCGTTCGATGACAGTGATCTCGTGATCCCTGTTGCGCAGCTTGGCCGAGATGGCGAAGTACAGACCGGCGGGCCCGCCCCCGACACAAACGATATTCATGTTCCCCCTACGGTGAACCCCTGTTGTGGCAATCTACTGTGCGCCGCGGAGCATGCTTTTTGCCGCGGTGATCATTCGGCGACCGGTGGTCGAGCGATGGGCGAGATGGTAGGTCATCCGCAGCGGCGCCGGCGTGATCCGCTCCACCGGAGTGGGGTAGCGATATGCCGTGCCACCGAAAGTCACCTTGGACTGATCCGTGACCGACCACTTCTCGGGATCCCGGCTGACTCCGTTCATGAGCGCATCCAGCGTCTTCGGTTGCAAACCCCCGAAGTCCAGCCAGTGATATCCGCGACCCTTGGCCCACTGGAGGATTTCCCACCGCACCGCGGCAGGCACACTGAGCCGGACAACCTCATCGCGGCGATCGAACCCCGAAAGCCGTCCACGAACCATTCCGCCGCATCGGGTCACCAGATCAGCGGCGACCGGAACACCGTCCACCTCGCCGATGAACAGCGCCACGTGGTCTGTGGCCGCCAATTCCCGGTACAAGGTCGCAACGTACTCGGCGGGCAGCGGCTGATAGCCCTGGTGCTGTGATGAGGTGGCCATCAGATCGACGAGCAGCGCCACGTCCCGCTCGTTCCCGATCCGAACCGTGACCCCCCGGGACGACCACCGGTTGGTCCATGACTTGAGACTCTTGCCGAAGCGGCTCCTGATCTCCGCAAGATCGGCGGTCAGGTCGATCCGGATGGAACCCATCGGGGCTATACCGCTGGAAGAGGGACGAAAGCCACGTCGAAGCAGTTCCTCGCTCATGGCCTCGGCACCCTCGGGCGGCTGGATGAACAGCATCCGCAGCCGGCGTCCCCGCAGCCCGGCCAGCGTGTCGGCGAGAGCCCGGGTGACATCGTCGCCGACCGGAGTGCCCGGTGTGACGAGGGGTCCGTACGGGAGATAACCCACCGCGCCCAGTACCGGCACTCGCCGGTTCAAGATCTGTGCCCCGCCGACGAGTTCGCCGCGGTGGTGGGCCAGGACGTAGAGCGGGGTGAAGCCGGCCAGCCTGCGCAACCGCCCCCACGTGGAGAACTGGGTGACATCCGTGCCCGGCGTCCGCTCGACCAGCTCGTCCCAGGCCCGCAGAGCCTCCCGGCCCGGCTCCCACCCCACCGACACCACGACCGCCGTCTGCTTCATCATTTCACTCACCCCCACTTCCGCTGCGGCCCGAAACCTTTCTTGATCTGGGTATCGCAGCCCGTTCCACTCTCCAGAATCGGTTGTTCACCGACCGTGGCGAAAATCGCCCTTCGGTGGCGGGCTGTTGCCTTCAGCGTGAAAACCGCGCCTCGACTCGTCATCGATCTCAAACGCTGGTATGTCGCCAACCACGGTGTTACCGACAACTGTGCCGTTGACCGATCCCCGGGAGACCAGAATCGCGCGGTACCGGGGCCCGGAGAACACGTTTCCGCTCACCACCACGTTGGGAAAGTACTCCAGTAAAACGCCCTGCGAGCCGTTGACCGCACAGGTATTTCCCTCGAACAGGATGGTCGTCACTCCCGGCGGGACCTCCGTGGTGCGGGTTCGGTCGCTCGTCGCGATCAAGCACTGAACATCGACGTTCTCGCACCGGTTGTTGGCGATGACGACATCGTAGGTCGGCCTGCTGTCGCGGGTGTCATAGGTCTGAAAACAGTCCGTGTGCGGAGCATGGCCTTCGGGATAGTCGGTCGTCTTGATGTCCCGGATGGTGTTGTCGAGGAGTCGAAGGCCGGTGCCGAAGAAACGAAAACCGTCGGCATCCTCCCCCTCGCGCATCACCGAGCCGCTCACGGTGTTGTGACGAGCCAGAATCTGCGCTCCCTCGATCACGATACCGGTGCCGTCGGCCTGCCAGACGGTGTTCGACTCCACGACCGCATCGACACACTCCGTACAGACGATGCCATCACGGCCAGCATTCCGAACCACGTTGTGGTGCGCCTGGACCCCGTGACCCCGAAGGTTCAGGCCGTCTCCGTCAGCGAGAACGAATCCCGTCACTATCACGTGATCAGCGCTGACCCCGATCGAGCGCAGGGTCGTCCCGTAGCCGCTCAGGGTGATCGGCTCCTCGGCCGTACCCGACGCCCTCATCTCGATCACCAGGTCGAGAAACCGAGCTCCGGTGAAGCACACCACGTCACCCGGTCGCGCCTGATCGACAGCAGCGGCCGCCCCAGCGGGATCGGACACCGTGCTGGTGCACTCCGGAGGAGGGCTGCTGGCCCCGCCCGGGGGCGGTGACCAGGCCGGCTCATCCTCCCCCGTGCCGCCACATCCCCCCATGAACGCGAGCCCGACAACGACCCACCCGACCCCCCGTTTCACGTGAATCCCCTCGTGCGGTCCCTGACATGGGAATGCTCAGTAGGTGATCGCCAGGGCGGGGGTGGCGAGGAGGGCACCTAAATCGGCGAGGAACGCAGAGCCCTGCTGGCCGTCCACCACACGGTGATCGAACGACAATGCGAGCTGGCAAACCTTGCGTACCGTGACGGCTCCGTCCACCACCCACGGCATGTCCCGGATCGCCCCGAGAGCCAGGATCGCCGATTCCCCCGGGTTGAGGATCGGGGTGCCCGTGTCCACACCATAGACCCCGACGTTGGTGATGGTGATCGTGCCACCGATCATGTCGCCCGGTGGTGTACGGCCTTCCCGGGCGGTCGTCGCGAGGTCCTCCAGCGCGACGGCGAGCTCACGCAAGGGCAACCGCTCCGCGTTCCGGATCTTGGGCACCACCAGTCCGCGAGGAGTGGCCGCGGCGATCCCCAGATGCACGTAGTCGAAGTAGACGATCTCACCGGCCGCCTCGTCCCAGCTCGCGTTGACCTCCGGCGTGCGGCGGATCGCCAGGCACAGCGCCCTGGCCGCGAACGCCAGCGGGGTGAGCTTGACGTCGCGGAACTCCGGCATGCCCTTCAGCCGGGTACGCAGCTCCATCATCGGCGTCACGTCCAGGGTGAGGAACTCGGTCACGTGCGGCGCGGTGAATGCGGAGGCCACCATGGCCGCCGCGGTCGCCTTGCGCACTCCCCGGATCGGCTCCCTGCGCTGACCGGGAGAAGCGGACCCGGGAGAAGCGGACCCGGGAGAAGCGGACACCGTGCCGTTGCGGGCCGGCGGGTGTGCCGCCCGTTGCACGTCCTCCCGAGTGATCACTCCGGCGGCCCCCGTGCCCGCCACGGTGCGCAGGTCCAGACCCAGCTCTTTGGCCAGCTTGCGCACCGGCGGTTTGGCCAGCGGCACCGCCGCCGTGGTCTCCCCGGTCGCCGCTCCGTTGCCCGCTGTCTCCTGGCCCGCTGTCTCCTGGACTACTGCGGGGGTCGGCGGGACCTCGGCGGGCGGCGGGGTCGCCACCGACGGCGAAGCCGCAGTGCCCTTGCGTGCCCGCCTGCTCACCACCGCGGTACGCGGGCCGTAGCCGACCAGGTTGGGCACCCCGGCCTCCGCGCCGGCACTGGGAGCAGCGGGCGCGCTCGTGGTGGGATCGGTGTCGATCGCGATGAGCGGGGCGCCCACCAGCACGGTCGCCCCCGGTTCGGCGAACAGGTCGGTCACCACCCCGGCGTAGGGGCAGGGCAGCTCGACGGCCGCCTTGGCCGTCTCGATCTCGACGATGACCTGGTTGACCGTGACGGTGTCGCCCGGCGCGACGTGCCAGGTGAGGATCTCGGCCTCGGTGAGGCCCTCCCCGACGTCGGGCAGGGGGAACTCCTTGACAGGTGCCATCAGTACGCCAATACGCGGTCGAGGGTGTCCAGCACCCGGTCCAGATCGGGCAGGTAGTCCTCTTCACACTTCGCCGGCGGGTAGGGCGTGTCGAACCCGGTCACCCGCAGCACCGGCGCCTCCAGCGAGTAGAAGCACTCCTGCGACACCCGGGCGGCCACCTCCGCGGTGAGCGACACCTCGCCCGGCGCCTCGGACACGACGATCAGCCGCCCGGTACGCCGTACCGAGTCGAACACCGGCACGAGGTCCAACGGGGACAGCGTGCGGAGATCGATCACTTCGAGCTGATGACCGTCCTGCTCGGCCACGGTGGCGGCATCCAGCGCGGTGCGCACCATGGGGCCGTAGGTCACGACCGTCACCGACGTGCCGCGTCGCAGCACCCGGGAGCTGAACAGTGGCTGCGGGGCCTGCGTGAGGTCCAGCTCGGCCTTCTCCCAGTAGCGCCGCTTGGGCTCGAAGAAGATCACCGGATCGTCGCAGGTGATCGCCTGTTGGATCATCCAGTAGGCGTCCACGGGGTTGGCGCAGGCCACGACCTTCAGCCCAGGGGTGTGCGCGAAGTATGACTCGGGGGACTCCGAGTGGTGTTCGACCGCCCCGATGCCCCCACCGTGCGGAATGCGCACCACCACGGGCATCGGCACCTTGCCCTGCGAGCGGTAGCGCATCTTGGCGAGCTGGGAGACGATCTGGTCGAAACCCGGGAAGACGAATCCGTCGAACTGGATCTCGCACACCGGGCGGTAGCCGCGGACCGCGAGCCCGACCGCGGTACCGATGATCCCGGACTCGGCCAGTGGGGTATCCAGCACCCGCTGCTCGCCGAAATCTTTCTGCAGACCGTCGGTGATCCGGAAGACACCGCCGAGCTTGCCGACGTCCTCTCCCATCACGATCACTTTGGGATCGGCCTCCATCGCGGCGCGCAATCCGGAGTTCAACGCCTTCGCTATCGTGATGCGCGTTGCTGCTACTTCTGCCGGGGCCTCGCTATTGCGCTGCTGCACCGTTGACATGTCCACTCCTCCCCACCGCGGCCGTTCGTGGCGGCCGGGACGGTTGCAGGACCCGGCGCAGGATGCCCGGTCGGGCGAACTGGTACCGGCGAGCCGTGATGGCCATAGCAACCATTTTGGCACGGTTTCCCAGCAGCGACAGTGACCTGCCCGGACAGTTTTTCGCCCCACCGGGCATTTTTCCGTACCCGAATTCTTGCGGGGACCGAAACTCGGAATCCCTACTATTGCTCTTATTCGCTGAGCGCTTACGCTTATCTTTCGGTAAAACTCTCATGGTATGCCAGGTGCTGTGTGCGTTGGGCCTCCACCGGTGGGGCCGGCTCGGCGTAGACCTCGGAGAAGATCCGCTCCGGGCCCGGAGCGGGCATCGCGAAGCAGTACTCGCGCAGTCGTGCCGCCAGCTCGTCGGCCTCCGCGGCGACGCCGTGGAAGAACTCCGGCTCCGCCAGGCCCTCCCGCACCAGATGTACCCGGACCCGCTCGATGGGATCCTTGAGCTTCCACACCTCCAGCTCGTCGGCGAGCCGGTAGCGGGAGGCGTCGTCCGAGGTGGTGTGCGCGTCCATCCGGTAGGTCACCGCTTCGATCAGCACCGGACCGTTGCCGGTGCGGCACTCCTGCAAGGCCCACCGGGTGACGGCCAAGGTGGCGAGCACGTCGTTGCCGTCCACCCGAATGCCGGGAAAGCCGTAGCCCTGTGCCCGGCGGTAGAGCGGTACCCGGGACTGCCGCTGCACCGGCGTGGAGATCGCCCACTGATTGTTCTGGCAGAAGAACAGCACCGGCGCGTCGTAGACCGCCGCCCAGACGAACCCCTCATGTGCGTCGCCCTGCGAGGTGGCGCCGTCACCGAGGAAGCAGATCGTCGCCTCACCGGTCTCCGCATCGCCGATCTTGCCATCCAGCCGCTGTCCCATCGCATAGCCGGCGGCGTGCAGGCACTGGTTGGCGAGGACGATCGTGTACAGACCGAACCGGGTGCGCAAGGGGTCCCACGAGCCATGGTCGGTGCCCCGGAAGATGCCGAGCAGCTCGGTCGGATCCAGGCCTCGGCACCAGGCGACGCCGTGCTCCCGGTAGGACGGAAAGACCATGTCCTGCGGTGCCAGCGCCCGGCCCGCGCCGATCTGCGCGGCCTCCTGGCCCAGCAGCGGGACCCAGATACCGAGCTGACCCTGACGCTGCAGGGCGTTGCACTCCCGGTCGGCCCGGCGGACCAGCACCATGTCCCGATACAGCGACTGGATCTGCGCCGGCGAGATCCGCACGTCGAACTGGGGATGGGCGACCCGCTCGCCCTCGGGGGTGAGCAGCTGGACCAGGTCCTCACCCTCACC
>JBOHHD010000155.1:0-2925 GCA_050700515.1 Pseudonocardiaceae bacterium | reverse complement strand
CGTCGTGCCCCTTTGGTTCCGACCGAATCCCGGTCACCACTTCCGCAAGGAGTTCTTCAAGTAACGGCTCAAGGGACGCCTCGTCGACTCCCACACCGGATCGGGTTATCATGATGATTCCTTTGGTCTTGTTCGGACATGGCGCACAGCCACGAATTTATCCTGCCGAGCTGGAACAGCTTCCTCGCCTTTTTCTACAGCGAGGAAGCTGTCCGCACATCGGGCTCCTAACACTGACCCGCCAGGGTCGCGAGCAGGATGGGGTTGATGTCCTGAGCGCCGTTGTTCTCCTGGCGCCGCAGCAGAGCAACACACAGCAACGGAGTGACGTCCTCACCACCACGTTCCTGACCCTGCCGCCGTCCCAACAGGGAGACGAGCAGCATGGGGTGGATATCCTCGGAACGCTCTTCCTGACGCCCCAGCAGAGCGGCGAGCAGCATGGGATGGATCTCTTCGGAACGCTCCTGACGCCGCCGAGTCAGCGCCGTGAGCAGGAGGGGTGTGAGGTCTTCGCCACGTTCATGACCTTGACCCTGGCGCCGTCCCAGCAGAGCGGCGAGCAGCATTGGATGCATCTCCTCCGTGCGTTCTTCACGGCGAGCCAGCAACGCGGCCAACAACAGTGACTGGAAAGGACGCTCCCCGTTACCCCCGGTAGCCGATGAGCCGGGTGCCCGCTCGCGTGATTCCCTTTCCGTAGCCGTCGTCATGCTATTTTCTCCTTCCCGATTGTCGCTCGGAATGCGACAATGCTTTCCGTCCATCAATGGCTCCGGACTCATGACGACTGTGTCACGCGCCCAGGTTACCCCTGCATTACGTAGTCTTCTCCTTATTTCCCCCGTCGGCATCCCCCGCTTTGGTGAATCGCACGCTGCTACAACACTGTCACCGACGGCGACCTACACCGTGCAAAACAAGAGCAGTCAAGGGAAGGGTATTGACCGTAAACTGAACGAAATTTCAGCGAGCCGAAATTTCGGAAAGTGACGTACCGGATCCGGGTAGGACACAGTCCGGATCAACCCCGGCACACCGGAAGCGGCGTCGAGGCAATCCCTTTGGTCGGCGTGCTCCCACCGGAGTATTCATCCGTCTACGGATTCAGCTCTCCGATCGGAATTTGAACAAACACCGATCACGGCGCACAAAAATGATCGAAATTTCAGTACGTAGTTCGCCGGGCAGCCATACGGAAGCCCTGCTCACATATTCTTATTCCCGGCTACCATTGGTGGGGTTACTGGATTTTGAATTTTTGCCGATGCTTCGCTCAAATACCCCATGAATCTCTTCCGAGGTAGCGGCGAGACGGTTCAGCACCATCATGATTCTTGGTGCGATAATCCGGGCGAGTGTCGGAGAAAGAAAAACCACCAGCGCCGGAGCGAAAGCTTCGGCAAGGAAGGCTCTTTCAACTTCTGACACTTTTGCAAAAATCCGAAAAAACGACTCCATGGTGGCATCCGCGAGCGTTGTCATGATGCTCTCATGGCCGTTGACCCCCGACGCGGAGGGAGCCCCGGTCATGAATTCCCGGAGGAGCTCTTCGAGCAATGCATCGACCGGAACCCCGTTGATACCCGCATCGGGATTTGTTGTCATGATGAGCCCTTAAGTTGCTTGTTCGTCGACTGATCTCATTACTGAGTCTTCGGCATCGACCGCCCATGAGCATCCCCCATATGATGGATCGCACACAGCAACACCATTGTCACCGGCGTAGCGCCGCTTGGTAGAGATCCCGTTTGGCCACACCGTGGGTGGTGGCTACCGCGGCGACTGCATCCTTGAGTCGCTCTCCCTCTGCCACTCGCCCCATCACTTCCTCGACGAGGTCGGCCACGTCGGGTGGATCGCCCGCGGCCGCGCCGGTCAGCACGACGGTGATCTCACCGCGCACCCCACCGACGGCCCACTGCGCCAACTCCCCCAACCCGCCACGGCACACCTGCTCGTAGGGCTTGGTGAGCTCTCGGCACACCGCAGCCGTCCGGTCCGCGCCGAGCACCTCCGCCGCCAGTGCCAGGGTGGCGGCGAGCCGGTGCGGTGACTCGAAGAACACACAGGTGCGCGGCTCCTGCGCCAACCCGGCAAGCCAGCGCCGAAGAGGACCCGCCTTGCGTGGGGCAAACCCTTCGAAACAGAACCGGTCGCACGGCAACCCGGACAGCGCCAGCGCGGTGGTGACCGCCGAGGGGCCCGGCAAGCAGGTGACCCTCAAGCCCTCCGCCACACACGCCGCCACCAGACGAAACCCCGGATCGGACACCGCGGGCATTCCGGCATCGGTCACCAACAGCACCGTCTGGCCGTCACGAATGGCCGCCACCAACGCAGGGATGCGGGAAGTCTCCACCGCGTCGTAGTGCGCGACCACCCGACCACTGATCCGGACGCCGAGCGCCGCAGCCAGTGCCCGCAATCGCCGGGTATCCTCCGCAGCGATCACATCTGCCGAGCCCAGCGCCGTGATCAGGCGTGATGAGGCGTCCCGGGAATCACCCAGCGGAGTGGCCGCCAGCACCAGCACACCCGCACCGGTGGCCGTGTCGGTTTCGGGGGTGCGGGTGCTCGAGGTAACCGAGATAACGGACTCCGGCATAGGTTGCACGACGTTGAGCCTACGATCGGGCGCGTGACCATGACCCGGGACGCAAGTCTTGGCGACCAGCTCACCCACCTCGGGCAGGTCGCGGCCGGACCTGCGCATCGTGCCCGGCGGCTGGTGCCACGCCCGCTCACCGACCGGGGCCGAGGCTGGGTGGTTGCCCTGAGTCTGGCCATGATCGCCGGTTTGGTGCGGCTGTGGAATCTGGGTTATCCCACCGATAAGGGCACTCCCGTCTTCGACGAGAAGCACTACGTGCCGCAGGCCTGGCAGATGATCCGCAACGGCGGTGTGGAGGACAACCCGGGTTA
>JBOHHD010000154.1:0-7282 GCA_050700515.1 Pseudonocardiaceae bacterium | reverse complement strand
GGCGGTCGCCACCAACCTGGGGACGGCACTGTTGTCCCGTGCTGTGCGCGACGACTCGGCTGCCGACCTGGACCGGGGTATCGCCTTGGCGGAGGCGGCGATCAAGGCGACAGCCCCGAATAGCGCTGCGCTCGCGGCCCGGTACGACACGGCTGGCCGGCTGCGTGCGCATCGCGGACGTCCTGAGGACTTGACTGCGGCGGAAGGCCATGCTGAAGCTGCGGTCGCCGCGACTCCGGCGGGTTCCAACGACCAAGCGCTCTACTTGAACAACTGGGCCAGGTGGGCCACGGACCGCTGGGAGCTCACCGGCTCGGTCGAGCACTTGACCAGGGCGGTCGATCTGCTCGAGCGGGCGCTTGCAGTCACGGACTCGAACGACACAGTGACCGTGCTGGCTGCGACGATCATGTACAACCTCGGCGCACGGTTCCAGGAGATGTTCGAGTTCCGGCTGTCCGAGGACGGCCACGAGGACCTCGACCTGTTGCAACGGGCGGCAGACCTCCTCGACAACGTGCTGGCCGCCGACTACCCGCACCTCTCGGTGGTTGCAGGCAAGCGCTTGGGCGACATCGCCTGGCGAATCGAGTTCTGGAAAGAAGGTGAGCATGCTTTCCGCCTGGCCATGTCGGCCGCGGGCCGGTTGGCGGGCCTGCGTCGTCAGCGTCAGGACAAGGAGCGGGCCCGCTCAGGTGTGCAGGGGATCGGTGCCCTCGCCGCGCTGTGCGCCGCTCGTACGGGTGACAATGGGGCGACGGCGGTACACCTGGAGCAGGCATCCGCGACCTTGATCGCCGAAGCGATCGGCATCACCGCCGAAACCGTCACGCTCGACGGGATCGTCGCAGGAGCTGCCCGGATGGACCGCCACGTCCTCATGCTCGGCGTCACCCTGGTCGGCGGCATCGCGGCCGTGGTGAGTCCGGACGGCAGTGTGCGGAGCCGCGAGCTGCCCGAACTCACCGAACCAGCGGTCGATGACCACGTGGAAGCGTTCCGGCAAGCGATGCTGGACGCAGAGACCGATCCGGATGTCGATCCTGTCGGCGCGGTCGAAACGCTCGTCGACTGGACAACAGCAGCGCTACTCGAACCGGTGGCTCCGCTTCTCGACGGCATCGCGAGGCTCGCTGTGCTGCCACTGGGGCGGCTCGCCTGGCTGCCGATCACCACAGCAAGCCGCAGGGGGCGCGAGGCCGTGCTCGCGCCGTTCACACCCCTGCTGCTCGTCAGGACCACGCCGACGCGAGACCAGGTCGTGCACGATGGTTCGCGGCGAACTGTCGTGTGGGCCGACACCGGGCCTGTGGGTAACCCGATTCCGGGGGTGGTCCGGGAGGCCAAGCAGGTAGCCGAGTACCACCCCGGCGCCGAAGTCCGCATACGCGATGGCTCGACCACAGAGGAGGAACCGGTCGATCCAACAGGACCGGATCGCCTGCGCACGCTTCTCGACGCCGACCTCGTCCACCTCGCGTGCCACTGCGAGGTGGACGTCAACCGGCCGCAAGACACCGTGCTGCACGTCTCCCCACCGATCCGCATCGGCGTGGAGTTCGGGGTCGGCCGTCACGGTCGGGCGCATGTCGTGCTCAGTGCCTGCGAAGCAGCCTTGACCGGTGCGGCTCTGCCCGACGAGGCGCTGAGCGTGGCGACGGCCTTCCTGCTCGCGGGAGCTGGTGTCGTCACCGCACCGCTGTGGCCGGTCGGCGACGGCGTCGCGCCCGTCTTTATGCCGGAATACCACGCTGCACTCGCGTCAGGCGCAGATCCGGCAGCCGCTCTCGTCGCGGTGCAGCGGAGCTGGGCCGCGTGGCCAAGAATCGCGCACGCACCGTGGGTGGTCACAGCTTGGCCAGATGCCGTACCTGCATGATCAACTTTGTGTATCCGAGAACGTCAGGCTCCCGGCCCGCAGGGAACCCGTCGACTGGGCGTTAGTCGATACTGTCGGCTGAGCCGAGGACGTCAATGTTTGCGACTTTCCGAATATCTGCTTCGCTTTCCGCGCGTTGCCACTCGGTCTCATCTCGCGAGAACCGCTAATGCGACTCCACACGATCTCAACTGACCGCTGCCGCTCCAGCATGCCCATGCGCTATCGGCACCGACCGCTCTTCGGCATTATGCGGCCCGTCAGGGCGAAGGTAATTTCCGGTTACCCGCATAATGCCGCTGACCACGTGATGCTCACGCAACCTGCGTCGAAGGCTGGGGGACTGCCCCACCCCCGAAGCCGACCCTCACAAGCCATAGCAATGGGCGCTGGTGATCTCCAACAAGTATCGATCAATCAAGGAACAACCACGCCGCCGTGCCTCAGTGATCCTGGATGGGTCCGCTAGGGTGACACCGTGAGCGGTGATCGCAGTGACCTGCACCGCCTGGTTGACGAGCTAGACGAACAGCTGCTGGCCGATGCTGCCGCGCTGCTACGCACACTGCAGCCCACACCAGTGGTGCCGACCCAACCACGGCGCCGGCTGTCGATGAGCGGCGCTTACGCCAGCGGTCACAGAGACACCGCCTCCCGGTCGGCGGAGATGCTGCGTGAGGGACTCGGCCGTCAGGACCCACACGTCAGGTGATCGTCGACACCGGTGTGATCTACGCCGACATCGACCGCAGCGACGACTGGCACGCCGCCGCGGGGGAACTACTCAGCACAACACCGGGACCGCTGCGCGTGCCCTCCCTCGTCGTCACCGAGGTCTGCTACCTCCTTCAAGTGCGACTCGGGCCAGCAGCTGAAGCTGATTTTCTGATGGCGCTCAGCCGTCAAGAGTTCAACCTGATCCCCTTGACCACCAGAGACTACGCGCGAGTCGCCGAGTTGGTGCGCAAGTACTCCGATCTGCCCTTGGGCGCGGTCGATGCGTCCGTCATCGCCGTGGCCGAACGCTTGGGCGACCACGACGTCGCAACAACTGACCGACGCCACTTCTACGCGGTCCGCGAGGCCAGGGGCTTCACCCTGCATCCCGCCGTGTAGAGATTAGAGATTGCACACCCGGCGGCTCAATCACTGTCGACACCACTCGGTCATTGGTGTCAATGTAGATGTGAGAGGCAGGAGACCGGCGGGAAGCCGGAGTTGAGTAGCTACGCGTCGGGTCTTGAGCACTGGCTAAGGGTCCCCCGAGAATCTCTAGCGCTAGAACGGACTCGTCAGCCTGTTGTACACGGCCAGGTCCAACCCCATGGTGTATGGGAGTCCCAGGAGCGTTCGCTCGTACAGTTCGGGCGCCTTGCCTACGAACATCGATATCTCTCCGAGCCACGGCCTGCCCTCGACTGGGTCCAACTCGATCAGACATCCCCACGGATTGAACCGGATCTCCGTTCGGGGATCCGCAGTGGACTTACTTGTATAGGTGACGAGCAGCGGGATCAGCCCGGGCTCCAGCTCGATCGACACGCCGTAGCGGATCGTCGCGCTACCCCAGGTCTCGACGTAGAAGCCACCCTTGTCGTCCACAGCGTCGTGCAACGAGACTCCGTGCCGACTGATGGTTACGTCGTCATTGTTGGTGAGCTCGTACACTGCGGCACCAGCTACGAACACGGCGGTGGACTCCTCGCCCCCACGTAGTGGCATCAGGCCGTAGACAACCTCAGGAACAGTCTCCTCTTCACCCAGGTCCTCGCGGTAGGTGGTCACGTCGGTATGCACCTGGAAATCGCCGTCGATGGTGACCCGCCCGATGCGGCCTAGCGAACCGTCGGCGGCCAAACGCTTGATCGCGGCCACGTTGCGCGTGTGCGCCGCGTTCGACAGCAACTCGTAGTCGGACAGCACCTGCCCACACCTTCTGCGCGGCGTATCCGAGCAGCGCGAGCCGACACGGTTGCGAGCCGATTCGGTGCGCCCATGACCCACATCACGATTGAGGTCAACGACGAGTGGCGCGAGAGCGCGCGACGTCCTCCATGAACGATAGGTACGCACGGAAAGAGGCGCGAGGCAGGCCGTGCTCGCGCCACGGGAGCGGGCCTACGGCTGGGTGACCTTTTCGGCGCCGGTGCCGGTGAGGGCGCGGACTTCCATTTCGGCGTATTTGGCCTCGTCGGCGGGGACCTTGCTCAGCACGGTGCCGAGGTAGCCGAGCAGGAAGGCCAGGGGGACCGAGACCAGGCCGGGGTTGCGCAACGGGAAGATGGCGAAATCGGCATCCGGGAACATCGATCTCGGGCTGCCGGACACCGCAGGTGAGAAAATGATCAGCACCACGCAGATGGTCAGGCCGCCGTACATGCTCCACAGCACGCCGGTGGTGTTGAAGCGTCTCCAGAACAGCGAGTAGAGGATGGTCGGCAGGTTCGCCGAGGCGGCCACGGCGAAGGCCAGCGCCACCAGGAAGGCGATGTTCTGACCGAGCGCGACGATGCCGCCGCCGATCGCCAGCGCGCCGATCACACAGGCGGTGATGCGGGCGACCCGTACCTCGCCGTCCGGGTCCAGCTCGCCATGCTTGATCACGTTGGCGTACACGTCGTGCGCGAAGGACGCCGATGCGGTGATCGTCAACCCGGCCACCACCGCGAGGATGGTCGCGAAGGCCACCGCCGAGATGAACCCGAGCAGTATCTCCCCGCCCAGCTGGTAGGCCAACAGCGGCGCCGCCGAGTTCTCCTGGCCGGGCATGCTGGAGATGCGCTGCGGACCGCCGTCCACCAGGGCCGCCGCGCCATAGCCGATCACCAGCGAGAACAGGTAGAACAGCCCGATCAGCCAGATCGCCCACACCACCGAGCGGCGGGCCTCCTGGGCCGAGGGCACGGTGTAGAAGCGCATCAGGATGTGCGGCAGGCCCGCGGTGCCCAGCACCAGCGCGAGCCCCAGCGAGACGAAATCGATCTTCGATGTGGTGCTCGCGCCGTACTGCAGACCCGGTTGAAGCACCGCCTGGCCGCGCGGCGACTGCGCCGCCGCATCGCCCAGCAGGGCGGACAGGTTGAACCCGTAGTGACCCAGCACCCAGGCGGTCATCAAGCCGGCGCCGGTGATCAGCAGGGTGGCCTTGATGATCTGTACCCAGGTGGTGCCGCGCATCCCGCCGAACAGCACATAGATGATCATCAGAATGCCGACGACGGCGACCACCAGCGCTTGGGCGCCCCGGCCCTGGACGTTGAGCAGCAACGCGACCAGACCACCGGCGCCGGCCATCTGGGCCAGCAGGTAGAAGAACGACACCGCCAGCGTCGAGACCGCCGCCGCGGCCCGCACCGGGCGACGGCGCATCCGAAAGCTCAGGACGTCGCCCATGGTGAACTTGCCCGTATTGCGCAGCAGCTCGGCCACCAGCAGCAGGGTCACCAGCCAGGCGACCAGGAAACCGATCGAGTAGAGGAAACCGTCGTAGCCGTAGACCGCGATGGCCCCCGCGATGCCGAGGAACGACGCCGCGGACAGGTAATCCCCGGAGATCGCGACACCGTTCTGCGGACCGGTGAACGACCGGCCCGCGGCGTAGTAGTCCGCCGCGGTCCTCGTGCTGCGGGAAGCCCGGAACACGATGACCAGGGTGACGAGAACGAAGAAGGCGAAGATCCCCCCGTTGAGCAGCGGGCTGCCTACTGATGACTGGGCTGGCTGGGCTACCGAGGACTGGGCGAGGCTCGTGGTCACGGGGCTTTTTCTCCTTGCCGGCCTTCCAGCCGCTCCCGGATCCGCTCGCTGACCGGGTCCAATTTCCTGGTCGCGAAGCGCCCGTAACCAATTGTGATCGCGAACGTGGTCGCGAACTGGAGCAGACCGAAGATCAACCCAATGTTGATGTTGCCTGCGACCTGCCGGGACATGAACCCCGGAGCGAACGCCGCCAGCAGCACGTACAGGAAGTACCAGCCCAGGAAGAAGCCGGTCACCGGGAAGATGAAGCCGCGCAGGCGCCTGCGCAGGCCGGCGAACTCCGCGCCGCGCGACGCGTCGACCCAGGGGTCGACGGGCGGCGGGACGGCCGTGCCCGGCCCGCGCTCGGTGCCACTCACACCCAACCTCCTCCACCGAACATGGTGCACCCCGTAAAGGGGACACGGTCATCAGAACCGAGTTCACCGGAGCGCGCTGAGTTTTGGCGGCCAGTTCACCCGTTCGGACGATACCGAGAGGGGTGGTTGCGGCGTTTCCGCGGCTGGCGCTTGCGGCCCTCGGCACCTAGCCCGGCTTTATCGTGACAATCCGCACGTCGTTCAATGACAAAGAAGTACGGACTGCCACCAATCCTGCCGCGTGGTCATTGTCTATGACCGTTTCCCACCGGACGTCCACCTTAGATAGCCACATCTCGTGGTCGCGGTCCCGGATTCGGCGCTGTTCTCGTCCCGGACGTGGGCACGCTCATCGGCAAGGCACTACATTTCGCGGTCAACTCCTGATAGCGGTCACACCCGCGGGATGTGAGCACGACCCGAAGGCGATCCAGTCGAGGAGTTCGGTGCCGGTCAGATGCATCGGTCGACCTGTCGACGCAAGCAATCCCGGCAGAAGTTGCGTTCCTCGGTGGTCATGCTCGCGACCAGCACCTCAGTGCCGCAGAGTGCGGTATAGCGCCCGCGGTGGCGGGCCACGGAAATGTGTCGAGGTCAATGAGGTGCTCGGTCAACGTCCGCGCGTCGACCATCGTCCGGACGAGGACCGCGCTGGTCACCGGGCACCCTCGGCGCGCTGCCCGGTGACGAGCTGAGGGACTCGCGCGCCACGCCGATGTCTGGGTGGAATGCGTTCAGCTCTGCATTTACGGAGCCGGTGAAAAACTGGGACCACGATCGTGACCGCCAATGCAGGGACAAATACAATCGCCAGCCACAGGATGAGCCCTGCCAAACCACTGCTCAGATTCACGGCACAGAGCGTGACACCTCAGCGACGCTATGGTTTACCTGTAGTTAAGGTCCTCGGGCGGGCTAACGCTGGTCCAGGCCGGCCCGCTTGGCGAGTTGCTGGAGCTGCTCGTTGTCCGGTGCCCGGGTCGGCAGTTCCCGCAGCAATTCATGAGTTGCGGGGTTGCGGTAAACCATCGTGGGAAGCAGAGCTTCCACTCTCAGATAGGCGCGTACCGCCTCGTCTACCGGCCCTCCAGCAAGAGTTAGCGCCCGCCGGCGACTCTCCAGTAAAATGCTTGGCTGTCCCGGAAGAAGTCGCGCTCCGGCCGAACCGTACGCAATGAGCGGGCGGCGAGGTCGGAATTTTGTACCTGATTTTGTCGGAACAAGTGTGCTCGTCAGCCGCCCACCGGCGTCATGCGTGCATCAGACCATTCGCGCGCCGCAGCCG
>JBOHHD010000153.1:0-5350 GCA_050700515.1 Pseudonocardiaceae bacterium | reverse complement strand
TGCCTGCCCTGGTAGTCCAGCCGCTCCCGGCGCCAAACCTGGCGGCAGATCTCCACCAGCTCCCGGGTGCGGCCCAGCGGGGCGGTGTACGGCACGCCGTGGAAGCCCTCGATCACCTGCGGCCCCGACGCCCCGATGCCCAGCGTGAACCGCCCGTTCGACACGTAGTCCAGCCCGGCGGCGGTCATCGCGGTCAGGGCCGGGGTACGGGTATAGAGCTGCAGGATTCCCGAGGCGATCTGCAGCCGCTCGGTACGTGCCGCGATGAACCCCAGCTGACTCACCGCATCGAAGCTGTAGGCCTCCGGCACGAACACGATTTCCAGCCCAGCATTCTCGTAGTCGGCCAGCTCTGTAACGGTTTGGGCGAACCCACCGCTGTAGTTCAAAGGCATCCCGATGCGCACGCCGCCCAGCCTGCCAGGCTCGCGCGGGCGCCCGGTACCGTCCGAGACAGCGTCGATCACCCCACCCCCTGGAGGTGTTGCGTGAGTTCCCCCGATTCGGCCAATGTCAGCCTTGATGAAGCCCGCGCGTTACTGCGCGCCAACGCAGCCATCCTGGTGGACGTTCGAGAGCAACACGAATGGGACGCCGGCCACGCCACCGAGGCGGTACATATGCCGATCAGGGAGCTCGACGCCGACGCGCTGCCACCCGAAACCCAGATCATCATCACCTGTCGCTCCGGCGGACGAGGAACCAGGGCGACCGCAGCGTTGATCGAGGCCGGGCTACCGGCCCGCAACCTGACCGGCGGAATGCGCGGCTGGCGCAGCGCCGGCCTCCCCCTGGAATCCGCCGATGGTGGAGCGGGCACAGTGGATTGAGACAGCGGAGCTCCACTACCCTGTGTCCTTGATCAAAAGATCAAGGACACAGGGTAGTGAGATCGTTGCGGTATCGCCGGACGACGATACGGGGAGGCGGGGAGTTCCATGCTAGGGAAGCGATTTCTGGTGGCTGTGTTGATTGGTGTGATCGCGGGGGGATCAGCGGCGGGCGCTTACGTCCTGCTCTCCCGCAGCGACGAGCCGGTGACTTCCGACGTCACCAACACCGCTGTGTCCCCTGTCTCCATCGACCAGCAGCAAGGTCCGCGAACGGTCGCTCCGCGACCCGGCATGCTCCACCCTCGGCCGGTCGCATGGCGGAAAGCAGAGGCGGTGGACAGCCGCATGGTGCGGGTGTCGTTCTCCAGCGGTGTCGAGCCCTGCTACGTGCTGGATCATGTCACCGTCGACTACGGCGCGAGCGAAGTGACCATCACCTTGTACCAGGGCAGCGATCCCCAGGCCGAGCACACCGCCTGTATCCAGATCGCCGTCGAGAAAGTGACCGACGTGCGACTGGATCAACCGCTCGGCGGCCGGGCGATCGTCGATGGCGCGCAGTGAGCCTGAATTCGGTGCCGTGGCCGGGGGCCTGGATCGCCTTCGTCGAGGATCAGCTGGGGCCGCAGATCTCCGGGTGAGAGGGCATCCGGTCCGTCTCGTTCGAGACGGTCGACCAGGGCACGGGCGTGCGCGGCAAGGCCCTCGATGTCCAGTCCGTGGGGCGGTGCTGTGGCATAGCCGTCGATCCGGTCGGCGAACCTGCGCAGCAGCACCGTCGCCCCTGTCGAGTTGCCCCGCCGTATGTGGGTGAGTCCGACCGCGAGCTGCGCCAACCCCTGCCACAGCGCGCGGTGCTCCCCCTGCGTCGCCTTCCACACCCCCTCGAAGATCTCATGGGCATGGAACGGATAGCCGTCGTCGATCAGCTGTTGACCACGGCGCAGCGCTTCAGCCGGGCTGAGCGCGATGTCCTCGGGCAACTGGGCGACGCCCTGCGCACCGTGCGGTAGCGGACGGCCCAGCTCATCCCGGGGACGGGCATTGCGGGGACGGCCCGCGGAGTCCCTGTCTCGGCTGCTCATCAACCCATGATGCAAGATTACGGTATGGATCACCACGGACGCCGCGAGCACACCGATCGGGTCCGGCTGGGCGGTCGTGCGCTGCCGATCGTCAGTCCCGCCCGACTCTACGTCTGCGGCATCACGCCCTACGATGTGACCCATCTGGGGCACGCCAGAACCTTCGTCTGGGCCGACGCCGCGGCGGCGATCCTGCGCATGGCCGGGGCGGAGACCATCACCTGCCGCAATGTCACCGACGTGGACGATGTCCTGACCAGAGCCGCCATCGAGCGGGGCAGGCACTACGACGAGTTCGCGCTGGAGCAAGAATACCTGTTCGGGCGGGACATGGCCGCGTTGCGGGTGCGCAGGCCGGAACATGAGCCGAGGGCCCGGCATCACGTCGGACGGGTCGTGCAGCTCGCCGCTGCGCTACTGGCCAGGGACTGTGCCTACCAACGGGGCGGGACGGTGTACTTCCGCGGCGCGGATGTGCCAGTGAAGGCCGGGGTGAACCATTACCAGGCGACGGAGTTGGCGACCGAATTCGGTGACCAGCCCGACGACCCGATGCGGGACGACCCCTTCGACGTCCCGGTGTGGCGGCCCTCCAGCGATGACGAGCCCGGCTGGCCCAGCCCCTGGGGCCGCGGCAGACCGGGTTGGCATGCAGAGTGCGCGGCGATGGCGCTCGGCACGTTCGGTCCCGCGGTGGACATCCTGGTGGGCGGGGCCGATCTGGACTTCCCGCACCACGCCTATCAGGCGGCCATCGTGGAAGCGGTGACCGGCGTAGGTCCCTTCGCCCGGGCGGGATTGCCGGTGGGCACGGTGATGGTGGACGGCGCCAAAATGGCCAAGTCGGCGGGCAATCTCGTGTTGGTGTCCGACGTGCTCACGAGCCATCCCGCACCGGCGGTGCGCCTGCTGCTGATGGATCAACCCTGGCAGCAGACCTGGGACTTCCACGCCGAGGATCTCGATACCGCAGCCGCCCGCCTCGAACGGCTGTACGCGGCGGCCGGAACAGCCCAGACCTCACCCGCCGCGGCGGGTGCCGTCATCGCGGCGCTGGTCGACGACCTCAACGTGACGGCCGCCCTCGCGATCGGGGAGGATGCCGGCGGGGTGGCAGCGCGGCTCGCATTGAACGTCCTGGCCCTTGAGTGACCCAGGCGGAGGCGCAACCATGGCTAACACGCTCATTTTGCTCAGGCACTCGAAATCGGCGTGGCCCCAGGACGGCACCCCCGACGCCCAGCGGCCGCTGGCCGGGCGGGGCCGCCGAGACGCCCCTGCCGTGGGTCGATGGCTGCGTCGGCACGCGCCCCCGATCGATCTCGTGGTGTGCTCCCCGGCCATGCGAGCACGCCAGACCTGGCGCCTGGCGGCAGCCCAACTGGAGGCCGAGCCCCCCGTCCGTTACGAGGAAAGGCTTTACGGCAGCGGTGCTGAAGTCTTTTTGCTGCTTGCCAGGGAGCTGCCGAACGAGGCCTCAACAGTGGCACTGGTGGCCCACAACCCCAGCCTTGAGGATTTCCTGCAACTGCTGACCGGCGCTGTCGAGCTCCTCAAGACCTCCGCCATCGCCGTCATGACCACCCCCGCCTCGTGGGCGCAGGCCCGGCCGGGATCGTGGGAACTCGATGCGCTCGCCACGCCGCGTGGGGAATAACGCACCGGTCGGGGCGATCGCCTCGGACAGGTAGCCTAGGTAGACCTCACCTGGTCCAGGCGGAAAGCGAGCGGTTAGTTGGCCATTACGCAGAACGGTCGAGTGGGGGCTCGCGAAGCCAAGCTGGCGATCGCCTCACCGGAGCAGATGTTCGCCTCTCTGCCCGAGCAGCTCGGTAACATCCGCCAGTGGAATGAGGAGCGACGCTGGGGTTTGCGCGCTGAGGATTTCCTGTCGGTCGACCTCGCACCGCGCGCCGGAAGTGAACCGCTCACGGTCGACGTCATCGCCATCTACCTGGCCGACCGCCCAGATCTGAACGGGGTCCGCCGCACCTGTCACGAACTGTGGACGGTGGCCGCCGAGCAGCAACCCCATTCCTGGTCCTGGGACTGGTATGCGGACAAGTGGGAGCATCGCCCCAAGCCCGTGTGTCTGTCCGACGGCATTGTGCACCGGTCCGGTATCCGGCGGGTGACCATCGACCTGGGTGCCCACTTCGAACCGGGACGCCTCGTCCGGCCGAGCAGGCTGCGCGGTCCGGACTCCGCCCACGCCGAGGTGCTCGCCGCCGCGGCGCACTTTCCGCGCTGGATCCGGGCGATGGACGGCAAGACCGTCCCCTACGTGTGGCTCTCGGGCTATCAGGTGCTGATCCGGGAGCAAGCGACACCGATGCGGCTGCCTGCCCTGAGCTGGAGCAGATTCCGCCGCGCGGTGAGCCTCACCGCCGCCTGGGCCGAGCATTCCCACACCGGCTGGGCCGCGCCGGTCCGCATCGACTGAGGCGAGGCAGCAGTGACTCCCGTCACCCGGTGCATCAGGGTGATGTGATCCGGGCAGGAGCTGTGCCCGTGGACGCACTGGTCAGCAGGTCGGCGCGAGTCGCCCAGCGCTCGAAAACCAGGGTGCCCAGCGGGGGAACGCTGGCGACGAGCGCGAGGGCAGTGGTTCCCCAGCCCCAGCGAAGCCGGCGTCGTACCAGCATCGTCACTACCACATAGAGCAGGAACAGCCCGCCGTGGATCGGGCCGAAGATCCTGACGCCGATGTCGTCGCCCACTGCCAGGTACTTGAAGTACATGCCGATGAGCAGACCGGTCCAGGACAGCGCCTCGGCGATGGCGACGCCGCGAAACGCGGCAACAGCACCCTTCATGACCTCCAGTGTCCGGGGTGAACGCGCTCACCAGCGGAGTGGGGCCACCATGGCGATGCCCAGACTGTGAGCGTCAAACATCGTGGACCTTAAATATCAGGAAGGCCCCCGACCGTGCCGGTCAAGGGCCTTCCGTGGTGGTAGCGGGGGTAGGATTCGAACCTACGACCTCTGGGTTATGAGGGGACCGGACCCCGTCCCAGCCCTCCCACCAGGTCCTGCGGCATCCTGTCCAGGCAGGGCTGACCGTCCACGACGTCCCACCCCGTCCAGCCGGTCCAATCGCTACCTACAGCGTCCTTACTACCGTTTCTACTACGGCCGTCGGTACGGGACGGCTGCCGCTCCGCAGCGGAGCACGCCGCGCCCCTACGTACCAAGCGACAGTGGTGCTTAGTGCGCTGACCGTATAGCCGCCGCTTCGCTGGGAGGCTTCCAGGCTGTTAGCTGGCATTCGGTTTGGATAGTGCAAAGTAGACTGCGGTGGCGTCGTCGGATTTCTTGTTGCGCGGCCAGCGGACGCCGTCAGGGTCACTCTCCTCGACCGCTCGCACCCGCCGCAGTAGCTCCTGAGGCCCGGCAGTACTGAGTAGGTCCAGCAGGCTAGTCCAGTCCA
>JBOHHD010000152.1:0-5384 GCA_050700515.1 Pseudonocardiaceae bacterium | reverse complement strand
CTGTAGCCGTGCATAACTGCACGGCTACAGCACACTTTCGCCGATCATGGTCCAGCGGTGACTACGGCGATGCCCCAGCAGCTCCTGGGCTATGACTGAGCGTCACGACTATGTCACGTCGAGCGATCATGACTTTGCCCTGGCCGATAGGCTCTCCGCCACCGTCACCTTCCGCTTCCTCGATCACCCGGGGAACTGCTGCCGAACAGGCACGCAATAAGATCCGGTCAGCGACGTGGACAAACCGGTATGCCATGGTGAGCTCGTCATCACGCGAGAGCGAGTCCTCGACGACAGCCAGCCCAAAGGGGCCACAAGCCAAGTTCAGATCGTGCAGAAGTCCCAGTAGACAGCGGTCTTCGTCGGTCACGAACCCTCCGGATCTGTCGTGGAGAGGCCAGACCGACGACTCAGGGGGAGTAGTGAAATCGCCGGTCCGGCCTCCGCTCTGTGACAGGTGGGGGAAGACCTGTGCAGAGCGTGATGAGTCTTTCCTGCTCGGCGCACACCCGGCAACCCCTCTCCAAGAGTCTTCCTAACGGGTTGTCAACTCACTGGTTCTTGTCACTTCGTTGGCACATCACCTGGCTGCACCATTGACAGGATCGGCACTTTGCCATGATCACCGCACCAAACAAGGGTGTGAAAACAAGCTGTCGGATCTACTGTGGCCTTCAGGGGTAATCGCTCGGTACTCGATGCCATCCCGGCGCCGCAATGTTCCCGTTGGCCGTCGCGTCCGGCATCGTTACCGAGGTCGGCTCGGCCATGAAGATCAGGCCGCAGTGGGGTGTGGATCATCGGGAAGCCGGAGGGTGATGTCGGTGTCATCCAAAGATGCGACGATCCGGACCGTGCCGCCTCAACGCGGTGATGTAGGTGCGCACGCTGGCCACAACGGCCGAAGAGAGTGAGTGGTCTTCGGGCATGGGATACTGACACCGTGGCTACCAGGGACGAAGTGCATCGCTTGGTCGACGTCTTGCCCGAGGAGCGGGTCGCGTTGATCGGCGAGGTGTTGCGTGCCGTCATTGAGGGTGGCCTGACCGGTGACCAGGTGCATCGGCTCGCCGAGCGATTGCGCGCCCAGCCGGGTGCGACACGGTTCGCAGCGGAACCGGTCCACACGTTCGCTGGCGCGGGCACGCTTTCTGCCGAGCCCGATCTGGCGGAGCGGATCGAGGAGATTCTGGGCACTGAACCCGGCACGGCCGCGTGATCCTGGTCGACACCGGACCGATCGTGGCGGTCGTCAATGATCGTGACGACCGCCATCGGGAGTGTAAGTACCTATTAGAGCGGTTGCCCTGACCCTCTCAGGTTTTCGAGAAACCTGATCTTTCAGCATCCGGCGGTATACTTCGGGCTCAAAAGTAAATCATCCACGCGATACGCTCCCAGCACTCAACGGGCACCGCTCAGCTGGCACGCAGTGCCGCGAGCATGCCGGTTACCGCGGCGGGCCAGGTGAATTCTTCGGCGCGGGCCCGGGCGGCGGCCCGGCGGGAGGGTTCGGGGGCGTCGAGGAGCCGGGTGACCGCGCCGGCGAAGGCCGGGGCGTGGTCGGCGACCGCGGCGCCGCAGGTGGGGTGGATGATCTCGCGCAGCGCCGAGGAGCGGGACACCACGACCGGGGTGCCCGACGCCAGTGCCTCCAGAGCGGCCAGCCCGAAGGTCTCGTGCGGTCCGGGAGCCAGCGACACGTCGGCGGTGGCCAACAGCTTGGCGACCTCGCCGCGGTCGGGCACGAAGCCGAGGAAGGTGATCGGCAGCCCCACAGCGCGCCGTTGCAGCGCCTCCCGGCGCGGGCCGTCACCGGCGATGATCAGCCGCACCCGCTCCCCCGACTCGTGCAGCTCGGCGACGGTGTCAACGGAACGCTCGACGTGCTTCTCCGGCGACAGCCGCCCGCAGTGCACCAGCATCGCCTCGGCCCCCCGCGCCAACTCGGCGCGCAGCGCGGTGTCCCGGCGGGAGGGAGCGAAGGTGGCCAGGTCCACGCCCAGCGGCACCTGGACGACGTTCGGGGAGCCGATCCGGTCGAACTCCTCACGGGCGAAAGCGGTGGTGCACACCACGGTGTCGTAGGAGGCCGCCATCCGGGCGTTGGCCCAATCCGCCACCCGCCGCGCCGCCGGTTCCGGCAAGAGAACCTCCTGCAGCAGCCGGTCCAGCCGCTCGTGCGAGATCACCACGCTGGGCACGCCGTGCCGGGTGGCCCACCGGCCCAGTCCGCGCAGGGTGAGTCGGTCGGAGACCTCGATCCGGTCCGGCCGCAGCAGCTCCAGCAGGTGCTGCACGCGCCACGGGTCCACCGCGCGGTATCCCCCGGTCCACGGGATCTTCGGAGCGGGCAGCATGATCCGGCGGACCCCGGTGGGCAGCAGCTCGTCGGTCCGCCGGGGGCCGGGCACCACGAGCACCACCTCGTGACCGTGCGCGACGTACCCGGCACCCAGGTGGTGCAGTGCGGTGCGCAGACCACCGGAGCGCGGACCGTAGAAATTGGCCAGCTGGACGATGCGGCTCACGCCACCCGCCGCACGTCGGCGGGAAGCCCGGTGACCTCGGCGTAATGCACGAGCAGCTCGTCGCACACCGCCGGCCAGGTGCGCCGCAACACCGAGCGGCGCGCGGCGGCACCGCAACGGACCCGCAGCTCCGGATCGGCCCCCAAGGTACGGATCGCGCCGCGCAGCGCCTCGCCGAAGACCGCGTCCGCGTCGGACTTCCCGGTCTCGGGCAGCAGGAAGCCGGTGCGACCGTGCGCCACCAGATCCCGTGGGCCGCCGGCGTCCGGGGCGATCACCGGCAGGCCCGAGGCGAGGGCCTCTTGCACGGCCTGGCAGAACGTCTCGAAAGGTCCGGTGTGCACGAAGACGTCCAGGCTGGCATAGGCCTGCGCCAGCTCGTCGCCGGTCTTGAAGCCCAGGAACGCGGCCTCGGGCAAGCGCTTGGCCAGCTGGCGGCGGTCCGGGCCGTCCCCCACCACGATCAGCCGGATCCCGGGCATGTCCTGCAGAGCCGCCAGCCGCAGCACCTTCTTCTCCGGCGCGAGCCGGCCGACGAAACCCACCAGCAGCTCGCCGTTCGGGGCCAGCTGTGCCCGTAGCTGCTCGTTGCGCCGGGAGGGCCGGAATCGGACGGTGTCCACGCCCCGGGCCCAGCGATGCACCCGCGGTATGCCGTGCTCGATCAGCGCGGCCGCCGCGGAGCTGGACGGGGCCAGCGTGCGGTCCGCGGCGCTGTGCAGCACCCGAGCCCAGCGCCAGGCGGTGCGGGCGGCGAAACCCAGGCCGTAGGAGCCGGCGAAGCCGGCGAGGTCGGTCTGGAAAACCGCCACCATGGGCACCCCGAGCCGGCGCGCGGCCCACACCCCCGCGGCCCCGACGATCGCCGGGGACGCCAGATGCACCACGTCAGGCTGGAAATCGCGCAGCGCCGTGAACACCTTGCGGGTGGGGACACCGATCGGCAGCGAGTCCACCACGGGCAGGTTCAGCGCCGGCAGGCGCACCACCGGAGCGCCCTGATAAGTGTCCGGCCCCGCCCCGGGGGCGATCACCAGCGGCTGATGTCCGCGCTGGACCAGGTGCTCCACCACCCGCACGACCGAGTTGGATACACCGTTGACGATGGGGAGAAAACTCTCGGACACGATCGCGACGCGCATGCCGCCGACGGTGTCGGGTGGGTTCTCCGAACAGACCAAGCCGCCATGTCGCAGCGCCGAACTCCTGGCGAATTCCCCAAGTCGCGACGTTACGCCACCTCTAGGACGCATCCACGACACCCTACTCACGTACGGAAGTACGACTGTGCGGGCATTCACGAAGTCCGCGAGCGCAACCACCAACCAGCGGGCAGCGCCAGCACCCAGAGCACCAGCAGCGTGATCGTCGCGGGCCACAACCCCCCCGTCCAGCTCCGTCCGGCGACCCGCACCCGTTCCGGATCAGCGGTGTCGTACTCCACCCGGACCAGTTGGCGCACCCGCAGCTCGGACGGGTAGGCCAGCCCCGCGTCCGGGCGGTACATCTGACCGTCGGGGCCGGGAAACTGCACCACCGTCCGGGTCGAGGTCACCACGAGTACCTCCGCGGTGGCGCGTCCGGTGCGGGCGTCGATCGCGGAGTCGTCGCGGGCCGCTCCGGCCAGCGCCAGCACCACCAGGACGGTGATCACTCCGGGCACCGCGAACAACCATAGCGCTCTGGCCCCGATCCACCGTCGGCTCCAGTGCAGATGTGCGTGCGCGGTCATGACGGGGCGAGCCTAGCCGTCGCGCCTGGTGGGGACCTACCCTGGCGACGCTCAGTGCACATCGGCGTGGCACCACAATTACCCTGGCTGCGTGACCACCGCCCCACTGGCTGACCAGCTGGTCGTGCATTCCTATCCGGTCCACGGTGGCGGCGATCTGATCGACCTGCTTCCCTCCGCCCGCGGGGTGCTGTGCTGGGTGCGCGACGGTGAGGGACTGGTGGCCTGGGGTGAGGCCGCGCGGGTGTGCACCTCGGGGCCGGACCGGTTCGTCCGTACGGAAACCTGGTGGCAATCGTTCTCCGCGCAGCTGGACATCCAGGATGACGTGGACCTGCCCGGCAGCGGCCCGGTCGCGTTCACCAGCCTCGCCTTCGACGACTCCCCGGGCAGCTCGGTGCTGGTGGTGCCCCGGGTCGTGGTGGGTAGGCGAGACGGCCTGACCTGGGTGACCGAGATCGAGACCGGCGCCGCCGCCGAGCCGGTGGCGCCGGTGCGCCGTCCACGCGGCCTGCGCTACTCCGATGGTGAGTTACCGGTGACGGCCTGGCGGGAGGCGGTGGCGCGCGCGGTGGCGCGGATGCGCGAGGGGATCGCCCCCGCGAAGGTCGTGCTGGCCCACGATCTGCTCGCCATCGCCGATGAGCCACTCGACCCCCGGTTCCTGCTGCACGGACTGGCCAACCGCTACCCGTCCTGCTGGACGTTCGCGGTCGACGGACTGGTGGGCGCGACTCCGGAGCTGCTGTTGCGCAGGCATGGCCCGCAGGTGAGCTCCCAGGTGCTGGCCGGCACCACCTGGCCGCATGCGGGAGCCGATGCGGAGATGCTCGCCGCAGAGCTGCTCGCCTCGGAGAAGGACCGCGATGAGCACCGTTACGCGGTGGATTCCCTGGCTGCTGAGTTGCGGCCGTTCTGCGCCGTCCTGGCGGTCCCCGACGCGCCCAGGATCTTGCAGCTGCGCAACGTGCTGCATCTGGCCACCGAGGTCCGTGGCCTGCTGCGCGCCCCGGCGACACCGCTGCTCGCGCTGGCCGACGCGGTGCACCCCACCGCCGCGGTCGGGGGCAGCCCCACCCCAGCGGCGGTCGCCGCGATCGGCGAGCTGGAGGCGATGGACC
>JBOHHD010000151.1:0-2601 GCA_050700515.1 Pseudonocardiaceae bacterium | reverse complement strand
GCTGTGCGCGCTCGGCCACGCTCGACGTGGTCGATCACCGGTTGCCCGATGGCCCGGGTCGGCTGCTCGACATCGCGAAGCGCCACGGCTTCACCTTCCGGCATATCGCTCCAGCTAGGACGGGCTGATGTGAGGAGTGCGAAAGCCCCAGGAGTGGCCGGACAGAATCTACCTAGGCAAGTTTTCTGAAGGATACAGCGCCATCCAGCGACGGAAGTTCTCACTGTTCGGCCCCGGCGATCTACTGGTTACAGAATAGGAATGCGACGGCACCCAGCGTCCTGAGCAGCATCGTCGGCTCCTGGCTACTCTGACACTGACGCCGGTCGACCGCCGGGTTGAGCTCTCCTGACTCCTGGCGGTCGACCGACCCAGTCCAGGGTGAGTTCGTCACAGGCGCACCAGATCTACGTCAGCATCCTTTCGGGTCTAAGGCAATGGGTCCACCCCTTTCGAAATAACTACAATTAGAATAGTTCAGGCTACGATTTCGTTGGGTGCAAGCACGACAGCGGCGATCTTCTCCGCAATATGATGCAGAGAATCTCTCTCGGTTGTAAAACCTGCAAGGTCCGGCAGGATCCCACTGTATTCAGCAACATCCTTGAAGGTGACGCCATGTAGTACAGGGATCAAGGTCGGCTTGTGCAAGAGTGCCCCTAGTTCGCGCTCAGTCCAGAATCGACCCGCTAGATAAGCTGCCGTGAGAAGGACAACGCCTGCCCGTGCTCGGCGCAAGCCTTGGTCCATTTGGATAGCTTGACTCTTTCCAGGCAGAATCGCAATTTGGTCAAACCAAACAGAAACCCCTAGGCATTGAAGATTGTCTCGCAACTCCTCCGCCACTTGCGATCCGTCGATTCGCGCGTAGCTGAGGAATAGGTCGCACTCCCGCGCATCCTGGGCGGCAATAGCTTCTTGGATACGGTCGGCAAGTTGCCGTTCTTCGATAGTGTAGCGAACTGTTGACCCCGACGCTACGTCTCTCAAACGCCTATTTAAGTCATTAATGATTTGCTGGTTGTGACGGTTGGCCACGCGGTTGTGAGCATCCACCTTTCTGTTGTATTCCGCGATCACTTTCCTGTTTTGCTGTTCTGCCTTGTGATTGTAATCGTCAACAGCCCGCTTAAGCTGTTGCTCCACCTTGCGCTCCGCCGTCCGAACTTGCTGGCGGAATGCACTGGCGTTGAACTTCTGTGGCACCCTTGGTCTCCTGTACTTAGCAGTCGTGCCTCCACCTAACTGAGGTTGGCGATCAAGGTAACTGATGGCACCGACAGTGCAGCGAGATGGAGGACCAGACCATGAGGTGAATACATGCCACCTCAGGCACCTCGGGTACTGCGAGATCGGGCAAGCCGTCGGCTACTCCAGCGATCTGGAAGCATGCTGGCCCTGCTACCTCATACCGGGACCGATGACTGGGCGAAGTAGTCTCTGCCGATGCCGCAGGGGCCACCGCCCAGCACACCATCGGTCGCCTTCGCCGACGAATCCTTCCGGGAAGATCCCACAGCAGGCTGTTACGTAATCGCCGCGACAGTCCTCGCCCAAGAGGCCCAGGAACCGGCCCGCGAGGTGATGCGGTGCCTGCTGGGATCGCGACGAACAGACAAACTGCACTGGCATGAGATGGACCGGCTGCAGCAGAAGGACGCCGCCCACCGCGTCGCCGGCATCGCCGGCCTCCACGTGGTCGCTCTCGGCACTCCAGTACCCCGCCGCCGGCAGGAACGAGCCCGCGCCGCCTGCTTAACGGCGCTGGTCAACACGCTGCATGAACTTGGGGTGCGCCACCTGCTCCTGGAGGCCCGCACCACCGAGCTCAACCGCCGAGACATCACGACTGTGCAGGGTGCCCGCTTCGCCTTGCCCCAAGGCAGTGTTTTCCGGGTCGATCACGTTCCCGGATCCGCCGAGCCGTTGCTGTGGGTGGCCGACATCGTGGCGGGCGCGGTCCGGGCCAGCCACCAAAGCGGCACGGGACAACGGGAACTGCTGGGCAAGCACGTGCACCTGCTGGAGATACCCACCGGCTGTTAGGTCCCTGGACATGCGTAAGGCCAGGCTCCCGGTCTGCCCCAGGTCACCTGGCCTCGCGACTCACCCGACACCCACGGTGCCCAGCTGACTCCGATCCTAGCCGCTGAGCCGACCGACGTCATCCCCGGTCCATCAGGTGACTATGTCGTGACCGCACCAATTCACCACGATGCCTCGTCTCGACGCCCAGCGGTTCAGCCAGCTCACTGCGCTTTGAGTACGTCCACCCTCTGTTGGTCCTCCAGGATCATGTAGGTCACCAGCCCCTCACTCCGGGGGCCGAACACCCATTGCCGCATCCGGCCATCCGGGTCCACATCGATATAAGGCCGCCCATTCCAGGGCACCAGCTCAAGCACACCCACTACCGCGATGTAGCCAGCAAAAGCCTCCACGGGAAGCGCCGACACCTGCTCTGCCGACTCGATGTCGGTAGTGACGCGATACACTTACCGGTCCAGGCGTTCCTGAAGTCTGGCTTTCATCTCCTCGGCCGACACCGAGGGGAATTGCTCGCCAGCGAGGATACGTCGGGCCTTGTCCAGCATCCTGGCG
>JBOHHD010000150.1:0-8456 GCA_050700515.1 Pseudonocardiaceae bacterium | reverse complement strand
ACACCCCGGCGGGCGGCGCACTCGACGTCACGGCAGCGGCCGGCGCGGCGCTTCCGGTGACCGGCCCGGCGCTACTGTCTGCCGGTGCGGTGCTGTCCTGGTCGTGCACGGCCTCGTCCTCTACGCTTCCGGATCCCCGCATATGCCCAGTCTGTCCGTTACCGACCGGTTGTGCCGCGCGGGGACTGGTGCGGACCCCCGGTGGGTGTGGTCAACCGGATGTCGAGCCGAGACCTTCGTCGTCCCCCAGGTCCCCGTGGTCCCCCAGGCCCCCGTAGTCCCGCAGGGCCTCGGCGGCCTGGGCCATCTCCTCGGTACTGAGCAACCGGGGCGTACCGAGCAGGCTGGCCCGGGACCACAGCGCGGCCACCCATTCGAGAATGCTCGCGTACCAGTAGGCCCGCTCCAGCGACGGGCCCACCGTCACCGCGCCGTGGTTCTGCAGGATGACGGCGGAGCTGCGCGACAGCGCCTCGACGACCCGGTCGCCCAGCTCCGTGCTGCCCGGCGTGGCATAGGGGGCGACCCGGACCGCCTCGCCCAGGAAGGTCAGCAGGTAGTGGATGGGTGGCAGCTCGGTGGCCACGGTGGAGACCGCCGTCGTCCAGGGGGAGTGGGTGTGCACGATCGCCAGGGCGTCGGTCCGGTGGTAAATGGCCAGGTGCATCGGCAGCTCCGAGGAGGGCCGGCCCGGCCCGGCCAGCTGCGTCCCGTCCAGCCGCACGCGGCAGATGTCCTCCGGGGTCATGCGCTCCGGAGGCACCGCACTCGGCGTGACGGCCACCAGGTCGCCACGCCGGACGCTGAGGTTGCCACTCGTGCCCTCCGCCAGGCCATCGGTGACCATTTGGCGGGCGTAGCGGCACAACGCCTCGGCATCAGCCCGGTTGATGCCGTTTTCCTCGGGGTCGTGGGGGGCGCTCACCCCGCCTCGCCACCCGTCAGCGCGGCGGCGATCGAGTCCTGGAACGGCGGTCGCAGGACACCGGCGTCGGTGATGAAGGCGGTGACGTACCGGGCGGGGGTCAGGTCGAAGGCCGGGTTCCAGATCGCCACGGCGGCGCAGAGTGGGGACTGCCCGAGGCGGTGCACCTCTTCGGGGTCGCGATGCTCGATGGGGATTTCCGCTCCCTCGGGTGCGCCGGGGTCGAAGCTGGAGAGCGGGCCTGCCACGTAGAACGGGATGCCCGCGTCCTGCGCCAGCACGGCCAGGGCATTCGTGCCGATCTTGTTCACCGTGTCGCCGTTCATCGCCACCCGGTCGCAGCCGACGATCACGGCCTCGACCAGTCCGGTGCGCATGGCCGCGGCGGCCGCCCCGTCGATCATCAGCGTGACCGGCACCCCGGCTTCGGCGAGTTCCCACACGGTCAGGCGCCCACCTTGCAGCAGTGGGCGGGTCTCGCAGGCCAGCACCTCGATCACCTGTCCCGCTTCGAGCTTGGCGTAGAGGGGGGCCAGGGCCGTCCCGATACCGGTGGAGCAGAGCCGTCCGGCGTTGCAGTGGGTGAGGACGCGACTGACCCTGGCGAGTTCCGCGAGCCCGTGCCCGGCGATGCGCCGGCACGAGGCCCGGTCCTGCGCCTGGATCGCCGACGCCTCGGCCAGGGCCGCCCTGCGCATCCCGCCGACGTCATCGACATTGTTCACCGCCCGGGCCGCCGCCACGACCCGGCTCACCGCCCACTGGAGGTTGACGGCCGTGGGCCGGGCGCCGCCGATCCGGACCGCGAGGCGGTCGAGTACGGCCGTGGCGTCCACCGAGCTGCAGGGCTTCGCCTCGTCGAACCCCACCACCATCGCGAAGCCACCGAACACCCCGATCGCCGGGGCACCCTGCACCATCAGCTGCTGGAGGGCCTCGACGGCAGCCGCGACCGAGGTGATCCGACGGACCTCGCGGCGCCCGGGCAGCAGCGTCTGGTCGAGAATTTCCAGGCCCCCGTCGCGCCACTCCACGGTCTCCAGCGGAGCGACCACCTGCCTGGGCGCACCGCTGGCGTGTGAACCGTTTCCGTTCATCACGGTGCCATCCTTACACCGCGCGCCAGGGGTGTGTCGCCGGTGCGCCTGCTTGAACGGCACGAGGACCGGCAGCTGCTCCGACCCTATGCCGCCAGGTGATGTGGCTGAACGGGATCGAAATATCTTGCCAGCTCGGCTGGGGTGGTGTGCCTTGCGCTGCGGCCGAAAATGTAGCCGGCCCTTTCCAGTGCTGCGGCGACAAGCCCGGAGCACACGAACTCGCCCTCCTTGTAGAAAGCCAGCTTGCTGCCGGTCAGCAGCGTCAGGGCAATGCTCACGACCGTCAACGGCCCGCAGGAGACGCGACGCTTCTCCATCCAGCGGGCGAAGGTGACCACCTGCATCCGGTCCTCGTGTGATGCCTTGATGCGGTAGATCTCGTAGTCGCGTTCTGTGTACTTGTGCAGCGAGGTTCTTATGACACCCCTGCCTACCGCCTCGATCAGGGTGCCGTCGCGGTCCACGATCAGTGCGGCATGCATAAGTTCCACGTACTTCCGGTCAGCGTCATGGATTCGTAGCTTCTGGCAGAATTCGATCAGCCGGGCTCGCGGGCCATGTCCCTTGACGAGAATAAAGTCCCCCGCATCGAACTCCGCCGCATCTATGCCAGGCCCACATCGTTCCGGGGGGCGGTGACCCACGAGTTCAACACCGGCGATGTTCCTTTTTTTCATCTTTCCCCCTCGGGGAAAAGATAGTTCAGTAGCGTGCTTACCCACTTGAGCTGTGGCGGTTGAGCCTGCGGCCGGGTGTCTGGCAGAAATCTCTCTGGTGTCATGAGATCGATCGTGCCGATAGCGCTTCGGGACCATGCCCGTGAGTTTTCGCCCGATATCGGTAGCGCACCACCCACGCAACCCCCACACTGGCGAGTGTGGGGGTCGGGCATGAGAGTTTCGGCAGCGCGCTGCGGCGGCTTCGCGAGCGTGCCGGTCTGACGCAGGAGCAGCTGGCCGACCGTGCCGGGCTCAGCGTCAAGGCCGTCAGCGCGCTCGAACGAGGTGAACGCCGCCATCCTTATCCGCACACAGTCCGTGCGCTGGGTGCAGCGCTCGGGTTGACTGCCGAGCAGCTGGCGGGCCTGAGCGCGGCGGTCTCGCGTCGTGGCCGGCGGCGTGAGCTGTCTCAGCCCGACCGCCCGGACGAGACGCCGAGGTCAGTGGGAGTGTCGGTGGCGCAGCTGCCGGCAGACGTGGCGATCTTTACCGGCCGGAAACAGGAGCTGGCTTTCTTGGATCGATTGCTTGCCAACGTTGACAACCCACGAGACGCACCCGGCAGGCGCTCGACGGCGGTGGTGATTTCGGTGATCTCAGGCACCGCCGGGGTGGGCAAGACCGCATTGGCACTGCGGTGGAGCCATCGGGTCCGGGATGAGTTTCCCGGGGGGCAGCTGTATGTCGACTTACGTGGCTATGACCCGGACCAGCCCCTGGCGCCGGCTGATGCGCTGGCCGGGCTCCTGCGCTCGCTGGGTGTTCCCGGGCAGGAAATCCCCTTGGAACTGGACGAACGTGCTGCCGTTTATCGGAGCCTGCTGAACGGGCGGCGGATGCTGGTGCTGTTGGACAACGCCGCCACCGTCGAGCAGGTCCGGCCGCTCCTGCCCGGTTCGCCGTCGTGCCTGGTCATCGTGACCAGCCGGGACTCGCTGGCAGGGCTGGTGGCTCGGCATGGCGCCCGACGTCTGCTGCTTGATCTTCTCCCCTCTGATGACGCGGTTGCGCTGTTACGGACGATGATCGGGGAGCGGGTCGATGCCGAACCCGAGGCGGCCGCGGTACTGGCCGGGCAGTGTGCCCGACTGCCCCTGGCGTTGGGAGTGGCCGCCGAACTTGCCACCGCCCGTCCGGCTACCGGCCTGGGTGAGCTGGTCGGTGAGTTGGCGCAGCAGCAGCGACGGCTGGAGCTGATGGACGCCGGCGGTGATCCGCGCACCGCGGTACGGGCTGTCTTCTCGTGGTCTTATCAGTACCTCCCGGTCGAGGCGGCACGGGCCTTTCGACTGATCGGGCTGCATCCTGGTCCGAACCTGGACCTTTACGCCGCCGCTGCCCTGCTGCAGACCAGTCGAGACCAGGCCCAGCATCTGCTCGATTTACTGGCCCGCGCCCACCTGGTTCAGTCCTCAAGCCCGGGGCGGTTCTGCATGCATGATCTGCTGCGCGCCTATGCCGTCCACCTCGCCGCCGTCCAGGACTGTGAGCAGGATCGGCGCGCGGCGCTTACGCACCTTTTCGATTACTACCTGTCCACCGCCGCCGCGGCGATGGACCGCCTCGTTCCTGCCGAACAGCACCGTCGCCCCCGAATTCCCCCAGCCAGCATCAGCCCCCTGATGACCGATCCCCCTACCGCCCGAGCCTGGCTGGACGCCGAACGGGCCACCCTCATCGACCTCTGCATCTACACCGCTGCGCACGGCTGGCCACAGCACACCACCCGCCTGGCCGCCACCCTGTTCCGCTACCTCGATGTCGGCGGCCACTACCCCGAGGCCCTGGTCAGTCAAACCCACGCCCGGCACGCCGCCCACCACACCGGCGATCGCGGCGCTGAAGCCTGTGCACTGACCCACCTCGGCATCATCTACTGGGAGCAAAGCCACTACGGCCCAGCCACCGACCACCTCGAACACGCCCTCACGATCTGCCGCGAGATCGACGACCACTCCGGTGCAGCCCGGGCATCGACCCACCTGGGCATCGTCTGCTGGCAGCAAGGCCACTATGAACAGGCCGCCGACCACCTCGAACACGCCCTCACGACCTACCGTGACATCGGCGACCGGGAGGGCGAAGCCGTCGCGCTCAGCTGCCGCGGCCTCGTTTACGGGCGGCAGGGCCACTACGAGCAGGCTGCTGATCATCTCAAGGAGTCCCTCACGCACACTCGTGAAATTGGCGACCGGGAAAGCGAAGCCACCGTGCTCGGCTTTCTCGGTCTCCTTTACGTGAAGCAGGGGCACTACTCGCCGGCCGCCCAACTGCTCCAGCAGGCCCTTGTGCTCTCCCAGAGCAGTGGTAACCCGGTCGGCGAAGCCCGCGCGCTCGACGGCCTCGGCCACGTCTACCAGTATCAGGGTCATTACCCGCAAGCCGCCGAGCACCACCAGCAGGCGCTCGCGCTATTCCGCGAACTCGGCGATCGCTCTGGCGTAGCTCGGGCGCTCAACGGCCTCGGCGAGACCCTGCATGCCACGGGACAGCCGCACGAGGCACGCAACCAGCACACCACAGCACTGACCCTTGCCACCAAAATCGGCGACCGATACGAGCAGGGACGCGCGCATAACGGCATTGCCCACACCTACAACACCACCAGCGAAACCACCCAAGCCCGCCACCATTGGTACGAAGCCCTGACCCTCTATACCGAATTGGGTGTCCCCGACGCCGCGGAAATCCACACCAACCTCAGCACACTCGATCAGTTTGTGGTGAGAGAAGGATACTGATCTGGTCGGTGCTGATCACCTCGGTGCGCTGGTGCTGTTCGTGTTGTTACTGGCGGTGATCAGCAAGCCCCGCCTGTGCAGATGGGTGGAAACGACGGCGACGGTAGTGGTGGTGGCGAGTCCGTCTACTACAAGAATTGCGACGCCGCCCGCGCTGCCGGTGCCGCCCCGCTGCACGCCGGTGATCCCGGATACCGTTCAGGCTTGGACCGTGATGGGGACGGCACAGCGTGCGAGTGACTGTCCACGCCATGTCGTACAGCGGCGGCGCTGCCCAAAACCCGCACGCCACAGTGGCGGTGTGCAACGGCAGGTTCGCGCCCCAGGATGCCGGCGGGAGCGGTCCCGGTGACTGGCTCGATCCACGCCTTCGCTGAGCGGACCGGCCGCTCACTCGGTACCGGCGGCGACTTCGCCGCTACCGATCTTGAGATCATCCGACCGGCCGGCTGACGTGGCTCTGATCCGACGACGGATCGCCTCCAGGCTGACCACGACGGCCACGGCCAGGACGACGTGCATCAGCGCAAGAGCGAGCTGGGTCCCGCCGTCGGTGTCGGCCATCACCGGTCCGGCCACAGTCAGCAGCGCGAACCCGCCGCCGATGATCTGTGCCAACCGCAGGACCCACGGCCACCAGTGGGCCAACAGCGTCGCCAGCACGGTTCCCACTACCAGTGGGGGCACGGTGGCCAGGATCACCCCGGTAACGGCGACCTCGTGCAGGGTGGTGCCGTCGACCACGACGAACGAGGCGCCCGCCGCTCGTCCGATGAACAGGATCACCAGGTTGGCGACCACGGCGGCCACGGTGCCGGCGGTGATGGCCTGCCACCAGCTCAGGCCCCACCGCTGGTCACTCTTCCTGAGTCGTGGACCGCTCTCGGACGGGGTGCTACCCGATTCGGTCCGCTTCGGTGCAGTGTGGTCGGTAGTGGACATTGGAGTGCCTCCCGATAGCTGTGGTCCCGCGAGCGGCGGGCTACCAGAAGCCTGCAACCTCAACCATTGTGGAGGTCAAGGGTGGCGATGTTCGGTTTTACTCTCCGGGCGATCCACGGCGCGCATGCTGGGACGGGACGAGGACCGGTGGACCCGCCGACTTGAGATCAGCCGGTCGCGCCCACGTGGCAGGTGACCCACCCCAGCCCCTTGTCCGGCGCGCGGTATCGGCGGGCAGGCACCAGGAGGTGCCTCGAACTTTTCGGACAGGGGATCCAGTAAGATTTCCACCGGAAAGGATGGGATGACGGCCAGGGAAACACAAGAGTTACTCCCCGGAATTCAGGGAGGAAGCCGCTCGGATGGTGGTGGATTCCTCTCGGCCGATTGCTCACGTGGCCCGTGAGATCGGCGTGCATGAGATCACACTCGGGTACTGGGTCAAGGGATACCGGGAAAAATGCGCGGGAGAAGAACCAGCGCTGGAGCTGTCCGACCGGGCTCGGCTGCGGGAGCTTGAGCGGGGAAACCGCGAGCTGAGGATGAAGCGCGAGTTCCTCTCACAAGCAGCGGCGTATTTTGTAGCGGAGCATCGGTAAACCAGAAATACGAGTTTATTGATGCAGAGTACGCCGCCGGCGCGGCCGCGGACACAGCCCACGCTCCTACCACTATCCAGATGTGCCACTGGCCGGCGGTGGCCACCCACGCCCGGGGGTGGTACAGCGGCAGAGATCCCGCAGTGGGGACTGTCCCGAAGCCGGCGCGGTGGGTTTGGTTGTTCGGTTTCTTTCTCTGCGCACGGTGTTAGGCCGGGAGATCGGTCGGGGTGGTCGTGCCGAGCAGGGTTACCACGGTGATGACGAGCAGCATCGTCAGTCCCAGGACGACGTAGCCGATCACCAGACCGGCGGTGGCCAGTCCTTTGCCGCTCTCCCCGGTCCGGGCGATCTGGCGGTGGGCCAGGTGGCCGAACACGAGGGCCAGCGGCCAGAACGCGAACGCGAGGACCAGCGTCAGGATGGCCAGGGTGTTGGTGGGAGGCGGATAGTGCCCCGCGACGGATGCGGAGGAGGGCGGTGGGGCCGGGTAGTCCGGGGGGCGATACCCCTGCCCCGGCGACCTCGGGCTGTAGGGCGAATCCTGCGGTATCACTACTGATCCTTCTGGTAGGAAAGCTGCTGGTCAGGGGGCGACGAGCGTCAGATCGGCGACGTCGATCAGGGTGGTCATTCCGGTGGGGAAGGCCACGAACACCGCGGTGGGGTGGGGGAAGTAGCGGGGGTCCGGGCCGACGACCAGGCCTGTGCCGTTGATCCACCGGTCCTGGCGTTGCGGGCGGACCCTGACGTGGCTGCCGGGGGGCGGGGCCATCACGCCCACCGTTTCAGCGTCGTGGAGCGTCGCTGAGCGTGCCACTCGCCGATCCCGGCGGCCAGCACGGAACAGAATTCCTGGGCCTGACCGGGATCATCGAAGCAGGCGCTGCCGGGCTGGGGCAGTACCACGACGAGCTCACCGTCGCCGACCAGTACCGCACCCCGCATTCGACGCCCGGCCGCATCGCTGCAGGCGAACCAGTACTCCGATTTCGGCGCCATCTCCGGCTCCTCTCCGTGGTCACGTCGGGCAAACACCGGTCAGGTCCGTCCCGGGGGAAGGGGGTTTCTTCGGAACGAACCCGGCCGGCGGCACCCGGACGCACGGGCCACTTCCCTACCACGTCCGGGTGACTCTGGGGCTTTCTTCTCCCGGGGCAGTGCGCTCAGCGGCAATGCCCCGGGGATGGTCTGCGACACTCGGGGTGGGTCACGGCGGAGCCGGGAACAGGGGGAGGTTTCCCTGGTTCCGCCGTGACCCGGTCCGGCCGTCCCGCCCTGAGGGGAGCAGGGGGACCGGGACGGCCGGAGTATTCGTGACGGTGCGTCCCCGCTCGTCGATCATCGGATTGGCCCCCGCCCGCCTGCGGGTGGTCCGCACCACCGCGCATCGCGCTCAATTCCTGGTAGCGGACTTTCCTATTCGGAGT
>JBOHHD010000149.1:0-20188 GCA_050700515.1 Pseudonocardiaceae bacterium | reverse complement strand
GCACCGACGATCATCCCCGCGACGATCATCGCGGTATTGTCCAGCGCCAACCCGGCGGCTGCGGCCGAGAGCCCGGTCAGCGCGTTCAGCAAGGAGATCACCACCGGCATGTCGGCGCCCCCGATCGGCAGCACGACCAGCACTCCCAGCACCGCGGCGAACACCAGCGTCCCGATGATCAGAAGTTCGGCGCTGCCACCGAACCCGATCACGACCGCGCAGGCCACCGCGGCCAGCAACACCACGAAGTTGACCAGCTGCTGCGGCCGGCCCAGGCTGATCGGTCGGCCGGGAATGAGCTCCTGCAGTTTGCCGTAGGCGATCAACGATCCCCAGAACGACACCGACCCGACGATCGCGCCGAACAGCGAGGCGATCAGCACATAAGTGGGCTCCCCGCTGAACCCGTCGGTGGAGCGGAACTCCACCCAGGAGATCAGCGCGACAGCGCCACCCCCGACGCCGTTGAACAGCGCCACCATCTGCGGCATCGCGGTCATCTTCACCTGGCGTGCCGCGGGCACCCCGAGCAACGTGCCGATGACCACACCGAGCGCGATCAGCACCCAGTTACTGATGCCCGGGAGCAGCAGGGTCGCCACCACCGCGATGACCATGCCGGCCGCTGCGATGAGGTTGCCCCGGACAGCCGTCTTCGGGCCGGTCAGGCCCATGAGGCCGTAGATGAACAGGGCGAAGGCGACGATGTAGAGAACCTGCACCAGGGTGGTCATTGCGGCTCAATCCCCTTCGGTGCCCGGCCGGCCGGCTCCTTGCCCTTGAACATGCCCAGCATGCGGTCGGTGACCAGGAAGCCACCGACGACGTTGATCGTCCCGAACGCGATGGCCACGACCAGCAGCAGCCTGCTGAAGACAGAGAGATCATGTCCCACACCCAGCACCACGATGCCACCCAGCAGCACGATGCCGTGGATGGCGTTGGTGCCCGACATCAGCGGGGTGTGCAGTGTGTTGGGCACCTTCGAGATCACTGCGAAACCGACGAATCCGGCCAGCACGAGGATCGCCAGGTTGGCGAGCAGCATCAGCCCTTGTCTCCTTCCTGCTCGCGGGTGATGCAGGAACGCACCAGCACCTCGTCCTCGGAGTCCGGATTCAGCCGGCCCTCCTTGTCCACCATCAACTCCAACAAGGACTGCACATTGCGGGCGTATAACTCGCTCGCGTGCTCAGGCATCGAGGCGGGCAGGTTCAGCGGTGCGGCGATCGTCACGTCATGGCGGACGACGACCTGTCCCGGCGCGGTCAGCTCGCAGTTGCCACCCGCCTCACCGGCAAGATCCACCACGACGCTGCCCGCACGCATGCCCTTGACCGCCTCGGCCGTCACCAGGATGGGGGCCCGGCGACCGGGCACCAGCGCTGTGGTGATCACGACGTCGAATCCTGTGATCGCTTCGGTCAACCGCTCTTTCTGCTCGGCCCGCTCGTCCTCGGTCAGCTCGCGGGCGTAGCCACCCTCACCGGTCGCCTCGATGCCCAGGTCCAGCCATCGCGCGCCCAGTGAGCGCACCTGATCGGCCACTTCGGGCCGGACGTCGTACCCCGTGGTCCTGGCCCCGAGACGTTTGGCGGTGGCCAGTGCCTGCAGCCCCGCGACGCCGACGCCGAGGATCAGCGCGCTGGCCGGCTTCACGGTTCCCGCGGCGGTGGTGAGCATCGGGAAGAACCGGGTGGACTGCTCGGCGGCCAGCAGCACCGCCTTGTACCCGGCCACGTTCGCCTGCGAGGACAGCGCGTCCATCGACTGGGCGCGGGAGATCCGAGGAATCGATTCCATGGCGAACGCCCGCACCCCCGCCGCACGCAGCGTCCTCCCGATCTCCGGATCCGACCGGGGGGCCAGAAAACCGATCAACACCGTGCCAGGACACAGCCGCTGGATCTCCTCGTCCGTCGGCGGCGCCACCTTGACCACGACATCGGCGTTCCAGGGATCGCCGATCGTCGCCCCTGCTCCGGTGAACATCTCGTCGGGCATCAGCGCGCCCACGCCTGCGCCTGCCTCGATCACGACCGCCAGTCCGCGGCCGACCAGCCTCTCCACCATCTTGGGCACCAGGGCTACCCGACGCTCACCGTCGCGCGACTCTTTCGGGACACCGACCCGGATGCCATGTTGGTCTTGCGATGAAGTCACCCCGTGGAGCATTGAGCATGCTCGGCGTGGCGTCCAGTGCATGCGCCAAGGGACACCTGTCCGAGCTGTCAACCTGCTCGCCGGCGCAGGTGGGCCAACCGTGGACGCGGCCGAGGTCAGCCCCCCAGACAGGCGGGTCAGCTGGCGAGGATCAGTTGGTGGAACTGTTTGGCGTCGACCGCGGGCTCCAGCCCGAGCTCTTCCTTCAGCCGGCGATGGAGCTGGCGGTAGACGTCCAGCGCCTCACTGCGGCGTCCTGCCCGGTGCAGCGCTTGCATGAGCCGCACGTACAGCCATTCATGCAGGTCGTGGGTTTCCACCAGCCACCGGAGTTCACCGATGATCTCCCGATGCCTACCGGTCTCCAGATCGGCCTCAATACGGAGTGACAGAGCCTCGATGCGCTGCTCTTCGAAATAGGCCGAATGGCCTTTGAGTCGCGGGCCGCAGGCGACGTCGGCGAGCATCGGCCCACGCCACAACGACAGGGCTTCCTGCAGCGCATCAGAGGCCTGGGGGGGGTCATTCCGGCGCAACGCGGCCCGGCCAACCGAGAGGAGACGCTGGAATCGGAAGAGGTCAACGGCGTCTCGGGGCACCGCGAGAACGTATCCGGCGGGACGGGTGCAGAGAACTTCCTTGCCTGCCGAGCAGGCATCACCGGGGCTCAACAGCTTGCGTAGATGATAGATATAGGTCTGCACGGTGGTCTTCGCACTGCTGGGCGGCCCGACCGGCCAGAGTTCATCGATCAGCTGCTCAGCACTCACCATGGCGCCGACATTGGTGGCCAGCATAGCCAGCACCTGTCGGGGCTTGGCCGCAGTCGGGGTGAGCGGCCGGCCATTACCCAGAACTTCGAATGAACCCAAGAGGTTGAACTGCATTTGTGCCCCTTCGTCCCTGCCGACGCGCACGATGCCAACTGAGTCGCGCGGTCCACCGTTGAACTGTTTGGTGTAGATCCCCGATTGCATTGCCTGCGCCTCTCACCCGACCAGCGATTGATCCGTGGATTTCATGGCCAGGTCCACTGATCCGTTCGCCTCGCCACACAGCCATACAGAGCGAGGTGAGGGTGCCCTAGATACGTATGCTGGTCGGCTCGTCGGACTCAGCTGGATCATGGGATGGTTCGATGACCTTGAACCAGCGCGGGGTTGTCACTCAACGTGACCAAACGGTCGGGGCGATGCTGGTGGTTTGCCTGTCGGCATGACTGGGGGCAATCGGGGAGCGGTTGCTGGGGTCGCGGTGGGTGAGCAGCGGTGACGAGGGACACGTCAGCCGCGCCGCGACCCCGGTACCGGCGGGACAGGCCGGCCGCTCCTTGGCCGTAATGGCGATAAACAGATCATAGGTTGATCCGCTCGTTCAGGGACGCTCACACGACAGCGAGCAGATCGTGCCGAATGTGCGATCGAAGTAGACGGCCGGCCGGCGCCGGTCGGCCAGCAATACCTGCTCCACCTCACCTACCATGATCATGTGATCGCCGGCCTCGTGTCGACTGTGCACCGAGCATTCGACCACGGCCAGTGCTTCGTCCAACACCATGGCGCCACGCGGGGTACGGACGAATCCGCCGCCGGCGAACTTGTCGGCATTCTTGCTGGCGAAGCGCTGGGCGAGGGGCACATGGTCGGCCTGCAGAATACTGATCGCAAAGCGACCGTTACGAGCGAACACCGGATAGGAATTCGCCGACCTGGCCAGGCAGACGAGCACCAGCGGAGGCTCCGCGGAGACGGAGCAGAACGAGCTGGCGGTGAAGCCATGCGGCCTGCCGCTCTCGTCACACGTTGTCACGATGGTGATACCACTCGGAAAGCGGGCCATCGCGTCACGAAACTCCGTGGAGTCCACGCTGCGTGGATTTGTATTCCTGGGTTGGTTCGTATTACTGGGCCGACCCATATTGCTGGGCTGGCTCGTATTACTCACCTTAAGCTGCGATGAGATCACGGTAATGTACTCCAGACGGTGACTGTGTGCGCCATGCGCAGCCGAACAGGGCGGTCAGGCCAAGCAGGTGGGGAGCTGCCCATTGTTGTACGCGACCATCTCTCCGAAAATGGTCACCACGTCGAGCGGCCGACCTCGCTCTGCGCCGTCCGATTCGGTGCTGTCCAGCTCGGCATAGGCACGATGCAAGTTGCCGACGATACGTTCCGGGTCCAGCAGCTCACCGAACTTCCCGAGGTCGGCTTCCCGGGCCAGCTCCAGGGGGGTGAGGCCACAGCCGGCGCCCTCGGCCGCCAACTGCTCGATCCACCGCAGGTACGCGAGCGTCTGCTCGAATACCTGCGGGCCGGCGACCGGACCGTGCCCGCAGACGACCGTACGGGCGCCGAGCCGGGAAAGCTCCTCCACCGCGGCCAGGGATCCGCGCACCGAGCCCATCAGCGTGAACGGCGTGGCCTCGGAGAGCACCACGTCCCCGCTGAACAGGACCTCGTCGTCGGGCAGCCAGACCACCACGTCGTTCGTGGTGTGCGCGGGGCCCACGTGGATCAGCTCCGCCCGGCGTTGCCCGACGTGGACCGCCAACCGGTCGGTGAAGGTCACCGACGGCAGGGTCACCCGGACCTCACCCCAGTCCAGCCCTGGCCACAGCGTGGTCAACGCCAGTCCGGTCTCGGCCATCTCGGTGCGGGCGAGCTCATGGCCGATGACGAGCGCCGAGGATCCGAACACGTGGTTGCCGAAGTTGTGATCGCCGTGGTGATGGGTGTTCACCACGGTGCGGCCCGGCCCGCACCGCAGCTCATCGACCGTCTCGGCGAGCCGCTTCGCCCGGCTCTCGGTGGCCAGGGTGTCGACGACGAGCGCACCGTCCGGGCCGACGATCACCCCGGCGTTGCTCACACACCAGCCGCCGGGCAGCTGGACGTAGCCATACACCCCCTCGGCCACCTCGACCAGGCGCGGTGGATCCGCCGTCCGGAGGTGGTGCTGGGGGGCCAGAACGGTCACCGTGCCCCCTCGGCGGGTACGGCCACCCGGGACTGCGCATAGCTGCCGGCATGGGCCAGCGTGGCCCGCCCGTTGCCGCCGAGCGCCTCGCGAAGGTAGCGCCGGGCATCGGCGAGAGTGCTGTCCGCCCCGAGCACCTCCCGAGCCGCGACCGGGTTGATGGCCACGGTGTGCCGGGCGGTCACGATCGCGCTGTCCGGCTCGCCGGGCACGGCGGCGAAGTGCCACGCGCCACTGTGACCCAGGAGCATGGCCGGCGGCACGAGCTGCTTGTACACGATCTGCTCGTGGGGCAGGCAGATCCGCACGGACTTCGTGGTGTGGGCGCTGCCGTCCGCCGTCACCGTGTCCATCTCCATGTGCTGCACCCCCGGCCGCTCCTCGTGCAGCAGGACCCGGCGCACATGGGGTAGCCGGTCGGGCCACTCGTCGGAGCGGTTGATGAAGGTGTAGGCGTCGGCCGCGCTGCCGGCCAGGCGCACGGTGTCCTCGAAGGTGTCGATGACCTCCTGCACCGGTGCGCCCAGCTCGGCGATCCGGCTCAGCGCGGCCAGTTCCTCCTCGCTGTTGCGGTCGACCGCATCGGCGATCCAGTCGATCACGCGTTGGCCCTCGGCGGAGAAGTGGTGTTCGAGCACCACCTGGGTACGGCCGCCGGGCAGCGCCCGGAAGGACCAACTGCCGCCCATCGACACGATCGGTGCCTGGCTGCGCTCCTGCTCGAAGGTGATACGCAGTCCCGACGCGTCCAGCGTGCGTCGCGAGGTCCAGTTCTTCACCTGACCGCCCACCAGCGCCCAGAGCTGGAAGTGCTCATGCTCCGGACCGCGCTGGAAGTGCCGCACGTGCAGGCTCGGCCCGAAGATCACCGGCCACCGGGTCACGTCGGCCACCAACTCGTAGAGCACCTCCACCGGGGCGTTTACCACCCGGGCATGCTCCATGGTGCGGGTACGTGGCTGTGTCGGGTTCATGCCGCTTCCACCAGGTTCATGTTGACCAGGTCGAGCAGCTCCTGCGGGGTCCTGACCTCAGTGATCTGCTCTTCCGGGATGCTCGCCCCGAACTCCTGCTCGATGCGTGCCGCGGTCTCCATCAGCGCCAGCGAGTCGTATCCCAGGTCCTCGAAGTCCAGGGTCGCGACATCGCCGGGCAACTCGGAGATTCCGATGTCACCGGCGCAGGTGACCAGGATCCGGCGCACGTCGTCGATGGTGATCTTGCTCATCCTCAGCTCCTTGATTTGGTATGGGTGTGTTCGGTATCAGTCGCGCACCGACCGGACGACCACGGCGGAGTTGAAACCCCACCGGCCGCGGGCGAGCACAAGGGCGGCGCGGACCCGAGCGGGCCTCGCCTCCCCCCGGACCAGATCGATCAGGTAGTCCTCCGGTACCTCGGTGGTCCCCGCAGTGGCCGGGATCACCTCGTCCCGGATCGACAGCAGCGCGGCGACCAGGTCGAGCGGGCCACCTCCGGACAGCAACCGGCCGGTGAGCGCCTTCGGCGCGGTGACCGCAACTGCGTGCGGGCCGAAGAGCCCGCTGATCACCGCGGCCTCGGCCCGATCCAGGTCGGGAACACCGGCGGAGTCGGCGAACACCACGTCGATGTCCTCCGGACCGACCCCGGCGTCGGCCAGCGCCAGCTCCGCCGCTCGCCGCAGACCCGGCGGGCGCGGAGATCCCGGCGGCGGGTCGAACGTGCAGGCGTAACCGGCGATCTCGCCGTACAGCCGGGGAGCACACCGCTGCCGTGCCGCTTCGGCGTCTTCGAGCACCAGGATGGCACCGCCTTCACCGGGCACGTGGCCATCGGCGTCGACGTCGAAGGGCAGGTAAGCGCGCTGCGGATCCGTCGCCCGGCTGACCCGGCCACTGGAGAGGTGGGACACCCAGCCCCAGGGGTCGAAGGCCGAATCGACGCCGCCGGACACCACCAGCGGTGTACCGAGCCGCGCGGTGCGCCGGGCGTGGCCCACTGCGTCCAGCCCGCCTGCCTGCTCGGCCACCAGCGCGCTGCTGGGTCCCCGCATGCCGTGCCGGATCGAGATCTGGCCGGTGTTCACCGCGTAGAACCAGGCGAAGGACTCGTAGACGCTGACCGACCGCGAACCCTGCGACCAGAGCTTCTTGAACTCGCGGTGGGTGAAATCGAACCCACCGGAGGCGTTGGAGGTGACGACCCCCATGTCGTAGTCGGTCAGGGCCTCGGCGTCGACCTTCGCATCGTCCAGGGCGAACTGGGCAGCGACCAGCGCCATCCTGGTGGACACGTCGGTCTGCGGCAGCAGCCTGTTGGGCAGGTACTCGGCGGCGTCGAAGTCGAGGACCTGGCCGGCGAGCTGTGCCTGGTACTTGGTGGCGTCGAACCGGGTGAGCCTGCTGATTCCGCCGCGACCGTCCAGGGTGGCCTCCCAGTAGCGCTCGACGCCGAGCCCGTTGGGGGCGACCACGCCCAGACCGGTCACTACCACGGAGTTCGTCATTCCTGTACCCCCGTCGGACGGCGCAGCACCATTGCGCTCTGGAAACCGCCGAACCCACTGCCGACGGTCAATACCGTGTCAACCTGATGTTCGCGAGCGACCAGCGGCACATAGTCCAGGTCGCATTCGGGATCGGCCCGGTGCAGGTTCGCCGTCGGCGGCACCGCGCCATGCTCGATCGCCAGCACGGATGCGGCGATCTCGACGGATCCGATGGCGCCGAGGGAATGCCCGACCATCGACTTGATCGAACTCACCGGCGTCTTGTAAGCGTGCTCACCGAGGCTGCGCTTGAACGCCGCAGTCTCGTGCCGGTCATTCTGCCTCGTACCCGAACCATGTGCATTGATGTAGTCCACCGTGCTCGGGTCGATCCGGGACTCGTCCATGGCCACCCGGATCGCCTCGGCCATCTCTCGGCCATCGGCTTTCAGCCCGGTCATGTGGTAGGCATTGCATCGCGTTGCGTAGCCGGAGATCTCCGCGTAAATATGCGCACCGCGGCGTCGCGCGTGCTCGTAGGTCTCGAGTACGAACATCGCGGCACCCTCGGCGAGCACGAAACCGTTGCGAGAATTGTCGAACGGCCGGGAGGCGTGTTCCGGGTCATCATTACGGGAAGTGGTTGCCTTGATCGCATCGAAACAGGCCACCACAATAGGAGTGATCGGTGTGTCGGACGCCCCGGCCAGCATGAAGTCGGCGCTGCCCTCGCGGATCAGGGCCACCGCGTGACCGACCGAGTCCAGACCCGAGGTGCAGCCGTTGGACACCAGGGTGACCGGACCCTCGGCGCCGACCGTCCAGGCCACCTCGGCCGGCATGACGCTCGGTACGAGGTAGTCGAACATGTGCGGGGACAGGTAATCCTCGTCAACCAGCCATTTCTTACCGCCGTCGGAGAGCACCAGGTACTCCTGTTCCAGGCTGGTCGCGGCGGCGACCGCGCTGCCCAGGCTGACGCCCACCCGGTGCGGGTCCAGCGCACCGACATCCAGGCCGCTGTTCGCGACGGCCTCGCGCGCACAGACCGTGGCAAACTGCGAGGCCCGGTCCATGCGGCGGACCTCGCGCGGGGTCAAGCCCTCAGCCACCGGGTCGAAGTCGACCTGTGCAGCGACCTGCGAGCGGTACGGGGAAGGGTCGAAGAAGGAGATCCGCCGCGTCGCCGTCCGACCTGAGGTCAGCAGGTCCCAAAATTCCTTGGTGCCGTTTCCGCCGGGAGCGCGCACACCAATACCGGTAATTACGACACGTCTCGTCATCGGAACCTCCGAGTAAGCAGGGAAGCCCTCAAGTAGCACATCGCAGCACGTCACCTCTTGTCCAGTATGGCCGCAGTCATGAGTTCTCGTGGTGGCCAACAACAGGTTGACCTCCTGGACTCAAGCGTCGGTCGAAAACCGGTCGTGGCGTGGTGTGGATCTGTTCACGAACGAAAAACTAGCTCGACTCGACCGACATTCGAGTCCGCTACGAGAAATTTGCGATTTCCAGCGGGCGACACCTCTGACCCGATTCCGCGAGTAACCGGATCGAGGTAATCTTGGGTTCTGGTTTGTGATCTTCTGGTGGCTGTTTTCGGGGTGTGAACAGGGCGAAGACCCGAGTACCGCATCGAGTGCGCTTCCCTGGAGGCCACCGGCGCGGACCCGGGTCCGGACAGGTCGCCCTATCGGACTTCGCCGAATTCAGGTGGGCCGGCCCTGAACAATCCGCGACTACACTGGCTCGGCCACGACGGTCACGTCGACGTCGAGGAACCGGGCCGCCATCCCCTTCGCCGCGGTCACCCCGAAGGCGTACCGGTCGATGCGCGTGGTGGCGCGTGCGTGGAATCCCTGGCCGGTCACCTCAACCGAATCGAGGTCGAGCGTCACCGGCTTGCTCACTCCGCGTACTGCCAGCTCACCGGTCAAACTCCAGCGGCCCTGGTCCTGGTCGAGCCTCCCGGCCCGGAAGGTGAATTCCGGGTATTCCTCCACGTTCAGGAACTTGGCCTTGCGGACGTCGCCGTCGCGACGGTCGTTGCCCGTGCTGAAGGACGACGCGCTCACGGTCACCGTCACGGATGACTTCGAGGCCGGATCGACGACGATCTCACCGGCAGCGACCTGCATGGTTCCCGCCACCCCAGCCAGGCCGAACAGGTGCCGAGTGCGGAAAGCGACTGAAGAACGGGCGGGGTCGAGCCGGTACCGACCCGCAGTCGGAAGGTCGACCCGTTGTTTCTTAGGACTGGTGTTCACCATTGGAACCTCATTATCGGGTTGCTGGAAGGAAACGTCAGAAAGTCATTGATGGATAGTCTTGTCGTTGATCGTGAGCGGTCGTTCGATCGCTGCGGAAATAACCAACGGTCTCTGGTTGATACGGTCGCCAGTCGGCATAGCCGATCTTGCCGGCGGCCCGCGCGCGGTCGCTGCCATGTCCGTCCCGGCCCCCTAGGTCGGACCCGGGTGCGGGCGGGCGGGTGGGCCGGCTGACGCGTGTCCCGAGGAGCGGGGCATCCAGACGAGCACGGCGAGCATACCGAGCGTAGCGATCGTCGCCGCCCCGATCGCGCTGACGTGCATCGCCAGGACGAACGCGCGGTCCGCGGGGCCGACCAGATCGGGCAGGCGTGCCTGGGCCGCCACGGCGTGTGCGGCGGCGACCGAGTCCCGGGCGGAGGAGGCGTCCGGCCCGACGCCGGCCAGCCACGGTTCCAACCCGTCGCGGTACACCGCGGTCAGCAGCGCACCGAGCACCGCGACCCCGAGCGCGCCGCCGACCTGGCGGATCGTGTTGGCTACCGCCGAGCCGACCCCCGCCTGCTCGCGCGGCAGCAACGACACCAGCGCCTCGATCGCGGGTGGCATCACGTTCGACATTCCGGCGCCCTGTACGAACAACGCCACCAGCACGTACCAGATCGGGGTGTCGGCGTCAGCCCACACGTACACACTGGACGACCCGGCAACCAGCGCCAGGCCGGCCGCGCAGACCGCCTTCAGCCCGAACCGCCTGACCATGGCGGCGCTACGCACGGCGAACACCAGTTGCCCGACCGCGAACGGCAACAGGAGCAGCCCAGTCTGCAGCGCCGTGTAGCCGCGGATCACCTGGGCGTAGAACGACACGAAGAAGAAGACGCCCATCAAGGCGAAGAAGGCCGCGCCGACCGCGCCCGACGCAGCCGAGAACCGGGGATCGCGGAACAGCCGGACGTCGAGCGATGGGTGGTCGATGCGCCGCTCCCAGAGGACGAATCCGACCAGAACCAGCGCACCGACGACGAGTCCGCCGTAGACGTCCCACCGGCTCCAGTCACCGGACTCGCCACCCTCGATGATGCCGTACACCAAGGCGACCAGCCCGGCGATCGACAGCAGCACGCCGACCACGTCGATCCGGCCGGGCTTCGGGTCGCGCGACTCGGGCACCAGGGCGAACACCGCGACCACACCGACGACAATGATCGGCACGTTGATCAGAAACACCGAGCCCCACCAGAAATGGTCGAGCAACAGGCCACCGACGATCGGGCCGATCGCTATGGCGAGCCCGGCGGAGGCGGTCCAGACACCGATCGCCTTGCCGCGTTCCCGCGGATCGAAGACGTTGGAGATGATCGACAGTGTCACCGGCGTCACCGCCGCGGCACCGATGCCCATGAACGCCCTGGCGGCGACGAGTTGCGCCGGATCCCGGGCGTAGGCCGAGACGAACGAGGAGAGTCCGAACAGGACCAGCCCGAAGACGAGGATCCGGCGTCGCCCGAGCCGGTCGCCGAGGATGCCGAAGGTGAACAGCAGGGCGGCGAACACCAGGGTGTAGGAGTTGATCGCCCACTGGAGTTCGCCCTGGGTGGCGCCCAGACCCCTGGTCGGGTCGGCCAACACCTCCAGCGCGACGTTGAGCACGGTGTTGTCGAGGGTGACGATCAGCAGGCTGACGAGGAGCACGGCGAGGATCGCCCAGCGCCTCGGGTGCCCGCTGAGCGGTGGTGCCGCCAGCGGTGGTGCGGTGTTTGCCATGACGGTCCCTCGAGTTGGATGGGAGAACTGTCCCTACTCGAAACTGGCTGCCTTCGAGGGCGACAGCAGCCGATCCGCCACCCAGTCAGCGGTTTGCAGCGTGTACACATTGAGAACATTCAGGCAGGTGTGCGCCTCGCGTTCGTACACCTCCAAGCGGTGCCGGGATCCCCAAGCCCGGTCGAGGTCGATGAGCGGGGCGAGCGGAAAGATGTCGTCGAGTGCGCCGTGAACGCTCAGGACGTCGGTGTCCGGAGGCGGACCGGATTCCAGCGCAAGCGCGTCAAAACGGGCTTGCATGTCCTCGGCGTCGGCCTGGAAAGCGAACCTGAAGTCGTCCTTCAGACGGCGCCGCAGGCCGGCGAACTCCTTGAGCCGCGGCCCTCCACCGAAGTTGATGACGCACTGGAACGAGGAGCCCAGCACGCGGGCGACTCGAAGGGCGAGATAACCACCGAAGCTGATGCCCAGGAAGGCCAGCCGGTCAGCGGCAATCCTCGGGTCGGCGCGCAACTGCTCGACAAGACCGGCGACCACCGTCTCCATCTCGATCAGCAGTGGCGTCCGCCCGAGCTGGACTCCCTGACCCGGACCGTCGAACAGTACCGCCGCCATACCCCGCTCCAGGTAGGCCTCGGCCAACGCCAGCATCTCGACCTCGGTCATCGAATCGACTCCGTTCGACAACACGAGGGCGGGCAGCGGGCCATCCGGACGCAGACGTGCCGGCGGCAGCAGAATCCAGTACGGAACGCCGGGCCGACCCGGGCCAGCCGGCAGCTGGCCTTGGGTCAGGTCGAGATCGGCGCCCTCAAGGCTGTCCAGGAAGCAGTCGCGGATCTGCTGACGCAGCTGAAGCTTCTGCTTCACGTCGTCGAAATACATGAATTCGGCCCAGTGGTAGCAGGCGGCGGCACTACGCAGGGCCCGCGCCCTGCCTGCCGCAGTGGTTGACCGATGGGCCAGTTCCACGTAGCTATCAGCCCGCACCGACCATCGCGACCGCCACTCGTCCCAGAAGGTCGCCGAGCTGAGGTCGAGGTCGTCGCTCGGGAAACCGTCCAGCACAAGTGCGATGTCCCCCCAATGGACCTGCGGCGCGTAGCGCGAGTTCAGGAACAGCAGGCGGGTGACAAGGTAGCCCAATGCGGTGTACAGCTGCTCGGAGACCCGGGTCGGGGAAAGCCTGCTATTCACGACCGTCCCCTTGCCGCGCAACGATGTCCCTTCGGAGCTCGACGACAATTCGATCAGTGCGTCGTGGTCGATCAGTTTCACCACTTCACCCCGCATGACCTTGCCGTTCGCGCTCTTGGGGAATGGCGCTGTGCTCGCGTAGACCAGGTCGGGCCACTTCTCCCGACTGAGGCTGCGTTCCAGTTCGCCGGCGACGAGCTGACGAATCTTCGCCGGGTCTTCTCCGCCGATCGGGCCGCAGACGCAGGCGACCGGACGTTCGACGATGGCGTCGGCCGCGGCGATACCGACGAGCACCGCGTCGTCGGCTCCGGGCACGTCGGCCAACACCGCCTCGATCTCCTCCGGATAGATGCGGTGGCCGTTCTCGGTCAGCAGTGCACCGGCCATGCGGCCCTTCAAAACCAGGTCGCCGTCCGGGCTCCATTCGCCGAGGTCGCCGGTACGGAACCACGCGCCGGGCGGGCGCACCTCGCCCGTGGCGACATCCAGATACCCCTCCATGACCGCGCCTCGGACCAGCACCTCACCGACGCCGGTCGGGTGGCCGTCGACCGGGTCCAGCCGAACCTCCACCGTGTCGTCGGGCCGGCCGACGCAGTAGACGTACCTGCGGTGCCGGTACTCCCCGAGAGCGTCCTCGTCGAGCCAGCAGAACGGCCCATAGGTCTCGCTCAGGCCGTAGCCCTGGATCCAGTCGCCCGGAATGAGCCGGCGACCCTCCTCCAGCACCGCGTGCGGCACCGAACCCCCGCCATAGGCGAGTACGTGGAGGCAGGACAGATCCACCCCGGTGGCCGCGGCGGTCGCGACAAACTCCTTCAGCGCGACCGGCCGCAACTGGATGTGCGTCGCGCGGTGCGCGGCCACCTGGCCGGGCCAGTTACCGGGCTCCCAGTCGTCGGGGAATACCACCGTCGCGCCGCGCAGCAACCCGCCGAAGGTGAAAATCACCCCGGTCGTGTTGTTCATCAACCCCGACATGAAGATGCGGGAATCCGCGGTGAACCGCAGCCGCTCCGTCACGCTGGCGATCTTCAGGGCGACGAGCTCCTCGGAAATGCTGATCGCCTTCGGCGAACCGGTGGTTCCGCTACTGAACAACACCAGGAAGTTCTCGACCGGATCGGGATGGTCGATCACGATCTCGCTGTCCGGGCTGTCGCCGGCCGGATAGGACAGTTCAACCACTCCGGCGCAATGCTCGCGAAGTGCGCCGACACCCGTTCTGTCCCGCTTCTGATGGACGACGAAGTCAGGCCGTGCACTCGTGACGATCGACAACCACTCGGGCAACGCGGCCGTCTGCAGGCCGTACGGCATCATCAGGCGCAGGCCTAGTGAACTCGCGGCGGCCAGGAAGAATGCGGCCTGCGGGTCATGGTCCAGCAGGGCGAGTACCCGGTCGCCTTGCTTCAGGCCGTGCTGCCGCAAATCGGTAAGGCAACGCGCCACCTCGTTCCGTACCTGTCGTAGGGTGTACCGGCGTTTTCCTTCGATGATGCGGGTACGGCCGTCGAGGTCGTTGTCCGGGCGCAGCAGAATGCTGACGAGCTTCCCGCCCGTTTCAGCGGTGTCGGACAGGCCCATCGTGGCGAGGGCAGTCATGCGAACCTCCGGAGCGGATCGACGGAATTCGGCCGGTGCCCGACGAGCGTTGCATACGGATCGGAGTTTTTCCCGGGTTCTGCGGTCGCCATTGGAGGCCTTTCGCCGCGGCGATATATGACCCGGGTAGCGTAACTCGGCCCACTCGAATTCTGGTCGAAAGGCTGGTGGTGGGCGCCGCGCCAGAGGCGATTCGACAGCGCCAATACCATCATCGGCGACCATGATTCACTACCGGTGCCACGAGCGCGGTGCCGGTTACGAGTCCATCAAGTCCGGCATCGACGACCCGCTCGGCCTGGCCTGCCTAGTATGGGCTGATCCTTCCGGACCCGGATCGCCCGGTGCGGCGCGTTGACGTGGTGAGGCTGCGCGTTGCGCTGTCCTCCAGTGGGTATCGAGCCGTTCTCGATGAGCACCCGCCAGTATCCGCCCCAACAGCGCGCCGTCCATTTCATCGCAGCGGACCGGCCGGCCTGGTGGCGATCGCCGGATCAGCCGGTAGCTCCGACAACGGGAAGGCCATCATGGGTCAGTTCTCCGAGCCCGCCAGCAGCCCGGTCGTCAGGGCCAACACGCACGTACCCGGCGGCCAGCGCGCCCGCCACCGCCGACTCGCCGATCCGCTCGGCCAGCCTGTCGGGCAGCTCGGGCGTCGAGATCTCCTCGATCAGCTTCTGGTGCCGGCGTCGCCCGCTGCGGTCCCGCTCACCCAGGGGGATCGCCTCGCCGTACCCATCGCCCAGTACTTGGATTCCTACGACAGGTATTTCCCCGGGTAGATCCGAGATCTCGGATACGTGCGCTTGCATCGGGCTCCTTGTTCCACGTTCAGGTTTCGCGTCCATGAACGTGGCCAGAAGGAGCACCTCCCCTTACCTCACCCACCACAACGCCCTGGTCACAACCCATCTCCCCGCCCTCCAACAGAGCCACACCCCACCTCCGACGTACTCATATCCGAAGGTGCCACCGATGATGCTCAACGCGTCGATCCGCCCCATCACCGTCGATGACGACACCCTGCGTGCTCATCTGCGCAGCGCCGAGATCCCCGCGCTGTTGATGACCGTGGCTCACCTCACCGATGACCTGTCCGTCTTGCCCGACAACAGCAACACCAATGGCTGGTTGTTCCAGCCCCAGGGTGGGCTGTCGCCGGATCAGCAGGAAGACGCGCGCGAGACCGCGCTGCGCGCCCTGATCCGGTTGCGGGACAGTGGGGCCGCTCCCCCGCCACCGACCCCCGAGCTGCTCCGGCACGTCGCCCGGTGGACGATGGGAGCCGACGCCGAGGACCTGCTGCCGTTGCTGGCCGAGGAAATCGCGCTCCCCGGCCAGGACCCGAAGGCTCCCCGCTGGCACTCCGACGATCTCGCGCCGCACTCCGAGGTCAGCGTGGCCATCATCGGCGCCGGGATGAGTGGCTTACTGGCCGGGTACCGGCTGGCGCAGGTGGGCGTGCCCTTCGTGATCTACGAGAAGAACGGCGACGTCGGGGGCACCTGGTATGAGAACCGCTATCCCGGCTGCCGGGTGGACGTGCCCAGCCATCTATACAACTACTCCTTTGCCACCAAGATCGATTGGCCGCACTACTTCTGCACCCAGGAGGTACTGCTGGGCTACTTCCAGGAATTCGCCAAGGAATTCGGGCTCTACGAGCACATTCGCTGCAACACCGAGGTCCGCCGGGCCGAGTGGGACGAAGATCAGGGTCAGTGGCGGCTCACGCTGCGTACGCCCGAGGGGGAGGAGACGGCCGCGAGCACGGTGCTCGTCAGCGCCGTCGGCCAGCTCAACCGCCCGAAACTGCCGGATATCCCCGGACGGGACAGCTACTCCGGGCCGGCGTTCCACTCCGCCCAGTGGGACCACACGGTGGAGCTGACCGGCAAACGGGTCGCGGTCATCGGCACCGGCGCCAGCGCCTACCAGTTCATCCCGGAGATCGCCGGGCAGGTCAGCGAACTTCTCGTCTTCCAGCGCACCCCGCCCTGGCTGCGGCCCACACCGCACTATCACGACCCGGTGCCAGACAGCGCCCAATGGCTCTTCGAGCACGTGCCCTACTACCAGGCATGGCACCGTCTCTGGCTTTTCGCCCCAGGGCTGCAAATACGGGGCGGCGTGCTCGAGGGATGGATCGTCGATCCGGAGTACCCGCCCACCGAGCGGGCGATATCGGCCTTGAACGAGCGGCTGCGGGCGTCGCTGACCCAGTGGATGGAAACCCAGGTCGCCACTGCACCGGACCTGTTACCACTCGTCATTCCGGAATACCCCGTCGGGGCCAAGCGGGTGTTTCGGGACAACGGCATCTGGCTGGCCACCCTGCAGCGGGAGAACGTCCAGCTCATCACGGAGCAGATCAAGGAGATAACCCCGCGAGGATTGATCACCACCGACGGCGCCGAGCACGAGGTCGACGTCCTTGTTTACGGCACCGGGTTCCAGGCTTCCCGGTTCCTCACCCCGATACAGGTGACCGGCCGCAACGGTGCCGACCTGCATGAGATGTGGGACGGGGACGCCCACGCCTACCTCGGCATGAACATACCCGGCTTCCCCAACCTGTTCTGCCTCTACGGGCCCAACACCAACCTCTCCGGGCAGGGCGGCAGCATCTTCTACTTCTCCGAGTGCGCGGTGACCTATCTCATAGACGCGATCCGGTTCCTGCTGGAAAGCGGGCACCGGGCCGTCGACGTCAGCAGGGACACTCACGACGACTACAACGCCTGGGTCGATGAGGGTAACACGCAGCGCGCCTGGGGTTTCTCGAAAGTAAGCAACTGGTTCATCAATGAGAAAGGGCGCACGGCACAGAACTGGCCCTTCTCGGCACTGGAGTACTGGCAGCGCACACGCCAGTTCACTCCGGCGGAATACGAACTACCAGGAGAAAGAAAAATGGTGCTGAAATGAATCCGATTCGAATTTCACGAAAAAGCAGGTTCACGATAACCTCGGCCGCCGCACTGGTGTGTGCCGCCGCCCTCCTACCCACGGGCTCGGCTGCCGCCGACGCCGCTGGGCCGTCCTACCGGGTGGTCTGGGACGACTTCCACAAAGGTTTCTCGACATCCGGGCCGAACGCCCGCTGGTCCTATATCACGGTCGGTCCCTACGTCGCCGACGACGGGGACATCACGACCTCACGACAGGGGCTGCGAGTCGTCTCCAGCGGTCGCAATCCCGACACCGGGAAGCCCGCATTCGTGCACACCGTCGCGCAGGAAGAAGACAACGGGCAGGGGCTGCCAGGAACGTTGGATCACGTCAAGTGGCTCACCTTCACCAATCACATGGCCTCGACCGGCTATCCGGGTTTCGACGCCGAGCCAGGCCAGAAACTGTCGTGCGAGACGTGGATCTCGGGGCGCACCTACGGAGTCGGTGGCCATCCGTTCGGCGACCAGGTAACCGATCCGGAAACAGACCTTCGCCTCGCGTCGGTGAGCATGAACACCCTTGATCCGGAGACCTCGACGGTCTTCAACTTCCTCATCACCAACGAGCAGATCTACGCCTTCTACGAACGGCTTCCCAACATGCGTGCACAGCTGGGAAATTACGCCGCGTTCTCCTACGCGATCCCGGTGACGGACCGTTCCCCCCACGACCGGCATCATCTCCAGATCACCTATGACCGCTCCGCCGGTGTCACGCGCTGGCTGGTCGACGGCAACGAGGTCTACCACGTCGATCGCCTGGGCCATCGCCTTGCCTCCCGCGAGCACCTGCTGCTCGACCACGGTGGCGAGGAGACATCGGTGGAGCCGCGACAGCTCAACTGCGGCATGGGCATGCTGTCCATACTCGACGGCGAGCTGCCCGAACAATCCGCCCTGGTGCGCCTGTCCGGCGTGGACGGCTTCTACTTCGATCCCCCTACCGGGGAACCGGACCGCCAGACCTTCCTCGATGACGAGAGCCTGGAATCCAACCGGCTATTCGGCCAGGGGGCGGGGATGAGCATGTCCCGCTACGTGGTCTCCAGCGTCCCGGCGGATCACAAGTAGCCGTCCCGGTTGGTATAGCTTGCGCAGTTTAAGGAGAAGAATGTTAGCCGACGATGTTATCGGAGTGTGGCGACTCGTCTCGTATTTCGACATCACCGAAGCCGGCGATACCTCCGAAGGACCTCTCGGGACCGCCCCCCGTGGTCTGCTGATCTACCATCCGCATGGCTATATGTCGGTCAGCATGATGTCTTCCGAGCACGAGGCCATGTCGATGAGTCCCCCGGGTACAGTACCCGTCCGGACCGCACCGGACATGAGCTATAAGGGTTATTCCGGAAAATGGAGACTCGCCGAAGGTCGGTTAATGGTCCACGAGGTCGAGGTGAGTGCGCATCCGCATATGGTGGGTACGCAGCAGATCCGTGAGGTGGTACTGGAGGGAGACGAGCTCAGGCTCTGCGGCAACGCGGTCATCAGCGATCAACCGCTGCGCCGGATATTGTACTGGAAACGCGCCTGAGTTTCGCCTTCCTCGCCGTATCACAAGATCATTCCCGCCTATTTCCTTATCCGGAAAGGTTCTCCCGTGAGGTACGACTTCGATCCCGAGCTGGCACCGTGGGTGTCGAAGTTCGGCCGCATTGATTACGCTGATCTCGACACCGCCCGGGCCGCACTGCGTCATATCACGGCGCGCCAACCGGTCTATGCTCCGCTCACGCCGGTGGACGTGACGCATCGAACGATTCCCGGCCCACCGGAGGGCCCACCGGTCGCGGTGCGCATCTACCGGCCGAGCGGGCAGCCGGAGCCGCCCCCCGTACTGATCTATCTGCACGGGGGTGGGTTCATGCTCGGCGATCTGGACACCGTCCACTCCACGACCACCCGAATAGCTGACCAGGTCGGCGCGGTCGTCATCTCGGTGGACTATCGGCTCGCCCCCGAACATCCGTTCCCGGCCGGGCTGGAGGACTGCTACGCCGTACTGGAATGGACCGCCCGGCATGCTGGTGAGCTGGGAATCGATCCTGACCGGATCGGGGTGGGCGGAGAGAGTTCCGGCGGTGGGCTCGCCGCTGCGGTGACGTTGCTGGCCCGGGGCCGCGGCGGACCGCCCCTGTGCTTTCAGTGCCTGGTGTTTCCGGAACTGGATGACCGGTTGGACACCATCTCGGCACGCTCCTTCACCGACACGCCGAAGTTCGATCGCGCTAACGCCCTGGTGAGCTGGACGTACTATCTGGGAAAGCTGGGCGAGCCGGGCAGTGACGGGGTACCGGAGCATGCCGCTCCGGGCCGCGCCACCGATCTCTCCGGTTTGCCGCCGGCCTTCGTCAGCGCCTGCGAATTCGATCCGTTGCGGGACGAGGACATCGACTACGCCCACCGGCTCATTCAGGCGGGGGTACGAACGGAGCTACGTTACTACCCAGGCACTTTTCATGCCTCCTTCACGATCGCCGATGCGGCGGTCTCGCGAAAAATGATCGACGAACAGATCGACGCCCTGCGACGAGGTCTGCGAGCTGGGGGGATGGGCGGGCGGAATCACTGACCAGTCCTTCGCGCATGCCAGCGGGGAGGTCTCCGGAGCGAACCGGAGACCTCCCCGCTGTCATCAGCCTCACCCGTGGTCGTGGACCGGAACGCTGGAGACCGCATAACGGCCCACCCAGATCTCCGCGCCCTGACCGAACAGCCGGTTGGACTCCACGCTCTCGTCATCGAGGAAGGTCTGCGGCTCCGGTTCGCCGGTCGCGGTGGAG
>JBOHHD010000148.1:0-3297 GCA_050700515.1 Pseudonocardiaceae bacterium | reverse complement strand
TGTACACCACGAACGCGATCGAGTCCATCAACTTCCAGCTGCGTAACCGGGGACTGCGTGACATTCTTATCTGCTGCTGTGACGGCTTGTCCGGGCTGCCGGAGGCGATCACCGCGGCGTTTCCGGCCACGGTGGTGCAAACGTGCGTGGTACACGTCATCAGAAATGCGATGAAGTTCGTGTCCTACGGTGATCGGAAGAAGGTCGCGGCCGGCATGCGGGCGATCTACACCGCGCCCAGCCTGGAGGCTGCTGAAGTAGAGCTTGCCCACTTCGAGGCCGATTTCGGTGCGCAATATCCCGGGGCGATCGACGTGTGGCGCCGGGCGTGGAACGAGTTCATCCCGTTCCTGGACTATCCCCCGGAGTTGCGGCGGATCGTGTACACCACGAACGCGATCGAGTCCATCAACTTCCAGCTGCGTAAAATTACCAAGAATCGGGGGCATTTCCCGTCGGACGAGGCGGCGATGAAGCTGATCTACCTCGGTCTGCGGAACATCTCCAGTAAGAGAGGAGGCGAGTCCGGTACGGGAACGCACGGCTGGAAAGTTGCTCTGAATACTTTGGCTGTCCTCTTCCCAGGACGACTTCCCCTGTGATACATTAATCGTATTAGCCATTCTGTGGCTTACACGGAAAACGTGACAGGCTCGCAGGGTCACGATGATCGCCACAACTACCCCGTTATTCCCGAACCCCAGCTTGGCCCCACCAACGGCCGAACCATCATGGAACCACCCAGCCGCGTGGATCTTCTTGCCGCGCCGGCGAAACAGGGTGTCATCGGCGGCCAGCGTGATCGGCGCGCCCGCCGCCAGCAGATGCCCCACGATCAGTTCCGCCAGCACCAGACCGACCTGGCGCGGACACCACCGTGCGGCGGAGAAGAACCGATGTGCCCGGCAGTGATGCCAGATCTGGGCCAGGCCAGCGCCGGTGAGCATCTCCCACACCGTCCGCGACACCGGCTGCGCGTATAATCCGGCGGCCAGCGCGGTGAACGTCGCGAACGTCGGTGCGGTGAAACACGGCCGCAAAGCGGCCAGCACGCCAGACAGCGTGCCCGGTAGGGTCAAACCCCGGAGCATCGGCGGAACACTCTTTCGGCAACGACAGGGCTGTTATAGGCACCGCCGATGCTCCGCTCACCTCACCCCAAGACCAACACGGCACGCCGGTAGCCCACATCCCGGCCCACCAGCCCGCCTCACTGAGCTTGACCCTCCAGCACACACCAGCCCAGTCACCTCAACCTGCTCGATCCACATCAAAACCGCAAAAGTCCAGGTTGCTGAAGAACTAGTAAAATTGGATGCTTCGCCGCCCGACTGGGCAACCTTGGTACATGTTGATGGGTTAGACGAGATCGTGGCCTTTGGCGAGTGGTGTCAAAGGTTAGTTCTTGGGCCACATAATCGCGGTGAGGCGGCTGTTGCTGCATGGGCAGAAAGCCATTACGCAACAGCAGTGATTGATGACAAGAATGCGCGACGAGTTGTCCGGCAACACGGCCTCGATGGGCGGTTTCAAGTGGTGAGCGCGACACCGGCTTGATCTGGGACCCTTGTGAAGGCTCACATCGGCCGGTTATCCGGATGTGACCAACCCAGTTCCGAAGGGCCGACAGGCCCGTTGACGGGTCCGGGCGAGCGCAGCGGGATGCTCGCGCGCGGTCGGTCGGCGCGAAGAACCGTTCGTCGCTGCGGAGCAGATCCTCGACGCGGACTTGCCACATCACCGGTCGCCAGGGAAACCGCCATTTTGCTAGGAGGATTCGCGACGCACGGTCATTTCTTGCCGAAGAGAACAACGTGAGTCGTCCTTGCGCGGTATTGTCGGCGCGCTGACACCCTCCGTGATCGGAGCTGGTCAGTGACTTCACGTTGCCGTGGCAAGCGGCGGGCACAGATGCGGACTGGGAAGGAGCACAATGCCCGTGGGGGATGGGGTGGCCGAGCCGGTGCCGAATCGGTTGTTGTTGGCGGCTCGGCACGCTCGTCGATTGACACAGCAGCAGCTGGCCGAGGCGGTCTGCGCGGCGTACTCCAAGCTGTTCGACAAGGAAGCGGCTATCGATGCCGATTACGTGAGCAAGTGCGAACGTGGACACATCACCTGGCCGAACATTCGGTACCGGGAGGCATTCCGGACCGTGCTGGGTGCCGACACCGAGGCTGAGCTGGGCTTCTACTCCCGCCGCTCGCAAGCTACGGTAGAGGCTGGCGAGCTGACTGACAGTGCCCGGGAGGTGGACACCGCGCGACGCAACGAGTTCATCCGCCTGCTGAGCGGGCTCGGCGCCGGAGCTGGGCTGGGTGCGGCCGGTGCGGCCGCCGCGCTGCCCGACCCGGTGCGTGAAGTGCTGGCGCGGGCCGCCACCCCCGCACCACCCGGCCGGGTCGGCCGTACGGACGTCGAGCAGGTCCACTTCGCCAATGAAGTGTTCCGGTCGTGGCGGGGTCGCTACGGCGGCGGGGCCTGCCGGGACGCCCTGGCCGCGCAACTGCGGTGGGCCGCCGGGCTCCTGGATGGCGAGATGGATGCCGCCGTGCGGGACGAGTTGTACGCGGCGGTGGGCTCCTTGGCCCAAGGTGCGGGCTACGCTGACGTCGACGCCGGGCACCACGAGACGGCGCTGCCGTGCTACCACTTCGCCCTGTATTGCGCCGAGCAGGCCGCCGACTGGACACTGCGTGCCCAGACCCTCACCTGTATGTCCTCGCAGGCGATCATCCTGGATCAGCTCGACAACGCGATGAGCTTCATTGAGCTGGCGCAGGTACGGGCCGACCGGGTGGCCGGCACCGGCCGGGCGTACATGAGCGCTGTGCACGCCGACGTGCTCGGCACCACCGGGCGGGTCAGCGACTGCCGACGCGCGATAGCGACCGCCGAGGACCACTTCGCCGGTCACCAGCCGGCTGATGGCCCCGGATCGAGCACCTTCCAGCGGGCCAGCCTCGCCGATATCGCGTTCGTCAACGGCACGGCACTGTTCGATGCGGGTTTGCGCGACCGGGCCGTGGCTCCGGCGGCGATCAGCCAGCTGCGATCCGCCCTGACTGACGCAGGTCCCCTGTCGCAGGTCCGCCAAGCCAACGGCACCGCCAAGCTGGCAACGCTGGAGCTGCTGCACGGTGACCGGGACGAAGGAATCGCCCTCGGCCGGCAGGTGCTCGACCTCAGTGGCGGGGTGCATTCCGTGCGGCTGATCGAGAACCTGCGCCACCTGCACGTCGCCACCACCCGGCAGCACGGCGAGGCCGTCGAGGAACTCCAGCAGCGACTCAGCCC
>JBOHHD010000147.1:0-5299 GCA_050700515.1 Pseudonocardiaceae bacterium | reverse complement strand
TCGCCGAGCTGCGCGCCCGCGCCGATCGGGCACTGCTCGGCGGGCTGCGCGCGGAGCAGGAGCGATGCAAGCACACCGCGGCACGCTTGACGACCTTGGGGCCTGCGGCCACCCTCAGCCGTGGTTACGCGGTAGTCCAGCGTGTGGACGACCCGCAGGGCGCGTCGGTGCTCCGGTCGGTGACCGATGCCCCTGAGGGCACGACGCTGCGGATACGGCTGCCCGACGGGGCGTTGGGAGCTGTGGTGACCAGCGCGGTGGGGGCCGGTACGGAGCAGGCCCGATGAGCCCTCGGGACGATCTCTCTACGCTGGGTTACGAGGCCGCCCGCGACGAACTGGCCGAGGTGGTGCGCACGCTGGAGGCGGGCGGGCTGGCCCTGGAGGACTCCCTGGCACTGTGGGAGCGCGGCGAGGCACTCGCCGCGGTGTGTGAACGCCATCTGGCCGGTGCCAGGGAGCGGATCGAATCCGCGATCGCCGCCCGCGAACAGGCTGATGCCGAACCATCGCAGTGATGTGGTGAGCATCCGCGTGGTGGGAAAATTCCCCAGCCGATTCAGGAGGCCAGGTCGTGGGCGAACTCAGCGGCTGCAGTGAGCAACGCCGCCGGACCGGTGTCGACGTGCAGATAAGGAGCGGTGTACAGCACGCCGAGGCAGAACCCGCCCAGCGAGGCGCAGGTCATCGGCACATCAGAGGCCAGGGCGAAGGCCCGGTACACCAGGTCGCGGACCGTACCGGTGGGGTCGGGCTCGCCCAGCGCCGGAGTGGCCCGCTCAAAGAAACTGAACCCAACAGTGATGTCGGCAGGGTCGGCATCGATAGGCAGGTCCTGGCCCAGTAGCAACGCGCCTCCCAGCACCGGAAACATCGACTCCTGCTCCACGCTGTCATCGGCCACGAAGTACGCCCCCACGGTCAGGAAACCGTGCACGAACCCAGCCACCGTGTCCTGATGCAGCGGCAGGTCCGGCTGGCTGGCGAAGAGCGCCGCAATCCGGCCCCGGTGGTACTCGAACAACTCACGCGACTCACTGCCCTCGACCAGGTGCGCCTGAAGCCCACTGGCCAAGCCGGCAAAACACGAACGCACCGTCATGGCCGACTACGCTAGCCCAGGCAGGCCACGACCCTAAAGGTGCAACTGTCCCAACGTGACTTCTCGGAAACTACCGATGACGGGCCACACTTATGACCATGACCGGCGAACCATTGCGTACCGTGCGTGACCACCTTCCCGGGTTCGGGACCGGGCGGAACGTGGACACGAGCTGGTCGTCCTCACCCGCAACTGTCGGCCGCGGCGCTGATCGGGTACGAGGATTTCGCCGCCCTTGAAGAGATGCTGGATATCCTCAGCGACGCCGAAGTCATGGCGGGTATCCAGAAGGCACGCAATGAGACCGCTCGCGGCGACGTGATCAAAGGGATCGACGCGGTCCGAGCGCTGCGGCCCCGCCGGTGACGGAATGATACCGGCTCCGAGTCACAGCCGGTGCGGGCCGCACCCTCCAGGACAAGCTGCCCGAAGGTACCGCGCCCGCTTCGGCATCCTTCTCGCCGCCTCCTAATAGCATTCGATTTCAAGCAGGGCAGGTCTCTCCTGGTATGGCAGTCCTCCGGTTCAACGGTCCCACTCCTCACGGCCCAGTCCGCCTGGAGCCATGGCACAGGCCCGCTCCACCACATGGTGTAGGAGATAGTTGAGTCCCGTGAGGTCCCAGAGGATCACGGTGCCGTCGTCACTGGCGGTGACTAGGGTGTATCCGTCGGGGCAAAGGCCATCGAGGACACCGGTGCGGTGAGCTGGTGAGGGATTCGCCGAGGCGGCCCGGGCCGTGTGGATTTGGCAACCACGCTCGCTGCCATTGGTGAACGGACAGAGGCACACACCCAAGCCGGGCATAGACTAGCCTCGGGCTTTCATGCAACCAGCAGGCTGGAGGTGGCCTGTGTACCTGCCCAACGAGGCCGAAACGTTTCAGCAGGCTGTCCACCTCCCGCAGCTGCCGACAGGCCCGCTGGGTCAGCTCCTCGGTCAGCTCCCGGACGATCGGGGCATTGCGCATCCGCGCTACTCTACCTGTCCGGACTGCTCACCCTTGGGTTCATGTGCAGCAGAGATTTGCCTCTTGCTTCGTTGGCCTCCAGCCACGACCTCAGGTAGACCTGCCTGAACGCTCTTCGTTGACGCCAAAGCGGTTGCAGAGTGAGTCCAGCTCCCAGACCCGACGCCGGGCCCGCTGGCTGAGCTCTATCAGCAGCTCTCGGGCGATCGTGTTACCGCGCACCAGCACCGGTGCCGTCCGATCGGCGAGGTCCAGGTGCCGGATCGCCTCACCGTCTCGCCCTCCGCCGTCCTGCGCCAGTGCGCGAGCCAAATCGAGGTGATAAAAGCCGGTACGCACCCGACTGTTCAAGCAGTCGATGTTGATTCGGTCGGGATGTGCTCGCTCGTAGGCGCGCGGGCCCTCACCGAGGTTGACCCCTACCGCAAGCGTCCACAACTCAACGTTGGTCGGTCCGAAATGCTGCATGGCGGTGTTGCACTCGCCGGTGCGCTCGGCAAGCACGCGGGCCTCGCCGAGATGGTCGTGCGCGATATCGGCCCGGCCGGTCCGGGCAGTGAGCTTGGCAGCGTAAAGGTGGTTAATACCTAGCATCTCGGCCACTCCGGTGTCGGCGGCTGAGGGGTCGGCAACCGGTTGGAGGCCCGCCAATGCGACTTCGTTCATCGTTTCGGCACGACGTCTCGCGCCGACGCCAGTCCAGCTTATCGCCCGGGCGAAACGAGCGAGGCCGAGCGCAACCGGGTCATCGAGACGAACCGCAGCTTCATATTCACGAGTCGCCACGGCCAAACCGAAGTCAGAGCACCCGGTCGTCCAAGCGATCACGCATACGATATGGCATGCCTCCACGAGGGCAGCGAGCGCCGCACGCTGAATGTCGGCATTGTCCGAGGCAGCATGCACATGCAGCTCGGCAAGCAACGACTCCAGCTCCCGGCCAGCGAGCCCGTACCGGTCCTGGTCGACGTACTGATGAGCCTGTTTTACCCAGCGTTGTAGCTCAACCAGAGACCGAGCTGGTCGGTCGGGAGGATCGTCCAGCGCCGAATCGTAGATCGACTCGCGAATCGCGGGAAGCACCGCCATCGCGTCCGCGATAGCGGGACTGACCGGGAGGTAGGGCTCCCCGGTCAGATCGGTCACCGAACAGCCCAGTGCTCTCGCCAAATTCTCGATCAAACTGTGCCGCTGGAAGGCGCGTTTCCCGGTCTCCAGCATCGACAGGTAGCCATCGGTGAATCCGGCCAATCCGGCCACCACGTTCTGGCTCAACCCACGACGTCGGCGGATCAGCCGGGCGCGGCGGCCGATCTCGACGGACTTCGGGTCCACCGGCGCGGTCTTGGCCATCAGGTATCCCCTCCCAGGTGTCGGTTTAGGCAGAGCAGACCCTGAATCGATCATCTAGTTGTTCACAGGTTGTGAACCCCGCCTGGCGAGGCCGAACCGGTCCATCAGGCTGGCCACCTCCCGCTGGTGCCGGCGGGCTCGCTGGGTCAGCTCCTCGGTCAGCTCGCGGACGATCGGGTGGTTGCGCATCCACACCGGAGTGGTCTGATCGGCCAGGTCGAGGTGGTGGATCGCCTCGTCGTCCCGGGCGCCGCCGTGCTGGGCCAGCGCCCGGGCCAGGTCGAAGTGGTAGCGGCCGGTAAGGCGGCGACTGCGCAGGCCCGCAACATCGACCTGTTCGGGGTGAGCCCGTTCGTAGTCCCGGGGACCCTTGCCGAGATCGACGCCGACCGACAGCGTCCACAACGCGACGGTGGTCGGCCCAAAGTGCAGCAGGGCGGTGTTGCGCTCGCCGATGCGCGAGGCGAGGTTGCGTGCCTCATCGAGATGGTCGTCTGCGTAATCGGCTTGGCCGGCTCGGGCGGCGAGCTTCGCGGCGAGGAGACGGTGCATGCCCAGTAGCTCGGCCGCGCCCGTGTCGGTGGCCGAGGGACCGGCCAGCGGTTCGAGCTCCGCCAAGGCCAGCTCGTTCGCCGCTTCGGCCTGGAGCCGCGCGCCGACGTTGATCCAGCTCCGGGACCACCCGAAGCGGGCCAGCCCCAGCACCACCGGATCAGCGAGACGCGTCGCGGCGTCCAGGGCACGACGGCCGGCGGTCAGCGCCAGATCGTGGTATCCGATCATTCCGGTGATGGCCGCGGCGACCTGGCAGGCCGTCACCAGCGCGGTCAGCGCCTGGTTGCGGGTATCGGCATCGCTGGTGGCGGCGTGCACACGCAGCTCGGTGAGCAGTGTCCCCAGATTCCGCCCGGCACGGGCGTACCGATCCTGGTCGAGGTGTTCCCGGGCCTGCTGTGCCCAGCGGGTGAGTTCGGCCACCGGACGGGCCGGCAGGTCGGGTGAGTCGTCCAGCGCGGTGCAGCAGATCGACTCACGAATGCCGGGCACGACCGCCAGCGCGTCCGCAGTCGCCCGGTCGACCGGAAGGTAGGGCTGCCCGGTCAGAACGGTCACCGGGCAGCCGATCGCATTCGCGAGATCCTCGATCTGACCGCGCCGCTCGAACCGGCGCTCACCACTTTCCAGCGCCGACAGGTAGCCCTCGCTCATTCCCGCGAGCCCGGCCACCACGTCCCGGGAAAGTCCCCGATGACCTCGGATCACCTGTGCCCGGCGCCCGATCTCGACGGGCTCCCGGCCCACCGGCGCGGTCTTGGCCACTGGACATCACCTCATCCCCACGGTACTTGCCCAGCAGTCACTGACCAATGACAACAGCCGGTGAACGGTCGGCACGCGGCGAGGACGGCACCGCGAAAAGTACGCTACGGAGTCACACTTTCCGCTGGATATGGCTGTGTTCTGGGAGGATCGAAATGCTGCGCAGTCCAGTCGGGAGGGAACCATGAATACTTTTGCGACCGATGGTCAGAAGTCACCTCGGGAGGAACCGGACCGCAACCTGGCGCTGGAACTGGTCCGGGTCACCGAGGCGGCCGCGATGGCCGCGGGTCGCTGGGTCGGCCGCGGCGACAAGAACGGTGGTGACCAGGCGGCGGTGGACGCCATGCGCAAGCTGGTCGGCACGGTGTCCATGCGCGGCGTGGTGGTGATCGGCGAGGGTGAGAAGGACGAGGCGCCGATGCTGTTCAACGGTGAGGAGGTCGGCAACGGGCAGGGCCCGGAGTGCGACGTGGCGGTCGACCCGATCGACGGCACCACGTTGATGAGCAAGGGAATGCCCAACGCCCTGGCGGTGCTGGCGGTGTCCGAGCG
>JBOHHD010000146.1:0-3642 GCA_050700515.1 Pseudonocardiaceae bacterium | reverse complement strand
CGACGTGCGGGGTGGTGCTCAGCCCGATGAGGTGCTCTAGCTGCTCGACCATCACCGTCGCCGAGCGGGCCTGCCAACGCAACGCTCCCTCGGTCTGGATCAGTGTCCAACGACGGCGCCGGTCGGTGATCATCTCCCGCTGCCGATCCATCCGGCCGACCACCAGGGGATCGTCCTGGCTGGTGCCCAGCACCGTGGCCGCATAAGCGGGAGTCTGCAGGACACCGAGTACCAGAACCGGGTTGAACGCCCGGATCTGCACGGCGTCGCGCTCCAGCCTGGCGAACCGTTGCTGCAGATTCATAGTGTTACCGGCCTGCAGCACCACCCGGGCGTCGACGTACCCGGCTTCAGCGTCAGTCGCCTGCTGGATCAGGGTGGCCCGTTCCACGCCGGCAACCCCATAGATTTCGCACAACACCTCGACCACCTCGGAGGCAAGCCTGCCGCTGCCTTTCTCCGCCCGCGACAACGCGGGCTGGGAGAACCGGGCATCCGGCAGCGCTTGCTTGACTCGCTCGATGACCTCAACCTGGTTGAGGTTGGCAGCCTTGCGCAGCTCACGCAGGGATCGTGGCCGCGCGCCCCCATCCTGGCCCGTCTCGTCTCCTGCGCCCACCACTGTGATTAGACCGCCACTGTGGTTAAGCCACCAGCGTGCGGTGCAGTTCGGGATGCCGTGCCCACCAGCCGACAAACAGCTCGGCCGCTGCCCACGCCCGGTCGCGGGTGCGCAGGTGAGCGTCCAGCTCACCAGGGGCGGCCACCTCAGCGCGCTCAAATCGACCGTGCTCGTCGTAAACCATGGTGACCACGATCGAGTCGCCGATGACCCAGAAGTCGCTTTCGACAAGACCGCTGGGGATCTCGTGCTCACCGCGGCGCAGTACCCGGATGTCCTCGTACTCCCCGTTGAAGCGGTAACCGAAGTCACAGGCGTACCGCTCGTAATCGCTGACCTGCTCAGACAGGATCCGGACACGCCGGGAGACCTGTGCGTTCTCTCGCTCCCGGCGCAACGTGTCCAGCCACGGCTGCTTACGCGACCACGTGGGTTCGGCAGCGCCCTCTCGCCAGCGCTGGAAATCCTCCCCATCAGCGCTCACCTCATACTCCGGCAGGACCTCCATCCGAAACAGCCGATCACCCGGCCGGTGGTAGTGCTCGTCAATGAAGCGCCCAAGGGTCTCAGCGTCCATCACCTCACACCTCCGGTATCAGGTCAGTGGGCACGTACCCGAGCTGCTCATCATCACCTACCAGGTGGGCGAACGCGGAGGCGACCGCAAGATCAGTGACCTTCTTCGTGACCACATAGCGGCGGTTGGGTTCATCGGCAAGCGCGTTGATCGACGTGCACGAGCGGGTGTCGGGGCAGAAGTCGTCGGCCGTTCGCAATGTAGTGATCTTGAACTTGCGGTCCATTGAGTTCCTTCTTTGAGCTAACCAGGGCGCGAGCAGTCTGTCAGACCGGCACAGATGTGGTCAAGATAAGCTTGAATATCCATATTTTATATGTATATTTGCCGCAGGTTACGGAGGACGAACCGGTTAGCCAGAGGCGAGTCATCGATGGATACCCATCACACACGTAAGGAGTCACAGTGAAGCAGCCGCGAGAGCGGGAGGGGCCGCACAACATGCCGCGCAGCCAGCAGGAGCGGTGCGCTGTGGAGGGGCGTCGCATCGATGGCAGCGGACCGTGCACCGTGATCGCCATCCGGGACCGCAAGCAGCACGGCTGGGTCCTCTACCCCCACGGGAACACCGGCTTCGGAGTGCTCCTTCCCTACGACGCCGCTCACACCCTCGCCGACCGCATCGGTGGACCGTCATGATCTCCAGTAGCAGCCGGGTGCCGGACGCCCGCCATGACGGCCGATAGTCCCGATCTCGTGATCGCCATGCGGCTGCTCGACCACGCCAAGCTGCACGGCTTCGAGTTCCAGCGCATCGCCCCAGGCCCCGACGGGGCGCTGCTGGGCACCCGCCGCATCGGCGAGTGGACCGACATCATCCATCTCCACGGGTTCAGCCAGGACTGTTATGCGCTACGCAAACGCCACTCCTCGCTGGTCGTCCTGGGCAACGCGCTGGTGGAACGCCGCGTCACCGGCGGCGCGCTGAATGTCCTCAACGCGGTACTGACCTGGGACACCGGGTAAACCGCCACTCACCGACCACGTCCGGCTCCCGGAGGACCCTTCCCGGCCCCGATCGGCCCGGCAGCGACCCCGACTCCTGCCGGACCGGTCGGCCCTTCAGTGACCACCCCAAGCATGATGCGACCGCTCGACGAGGAGAGGACAAGGTCATGAGCAAGGACAAAGAGGACAAAGATCGCAAAGAGGACGGCGGTCAGCACCGCCGGGAGGACCACACGCGTGACGGCAGGCCGGATCCGCCCCGGCCGGTACCACCAGCCCCGAACCCCAACAAGCACGACCGGTGACCGGGCAGGGCGCTGATCCGAGCGAGCTGCGAGCGCGGATGGTGCAGCGGCTGGCGGCGAACGCCTATCTGGCGAGGTGGGGGACGCCGATGGGGCCGTGGTGGCCGGCGCTGGCGGCGGTGCCCCGGCACCGGTTCGTCCCGGACACGGTGTGGATTGACAATGCCGATACCGGCCCGATGTTGCTGCCGCTGCACCGGGACGAGGATCCGGATGAGTGGCTGAAGCTGACCTACACCGACGAGGCAGTGATCACCCAGATCGACGACGGCCAGCCACGAGGACCCGGGCTGGCGGGGGCGATGCCGACCAGTTCGCTGTCGTCCCCGATCATCGTTGCGGTGATGCTGGCCGCGCTGGACGCCCAGCCCGGGCATCGGATGTGCGAGATCGGCACCGGCACCGGGTACAACGCGGCGTTGCTCGCCCACCGGCTCGGCGCCGACCACGTCACCAGCATCGAAGTCGATCCCGACATCGCGACCCAGGCCCGCAAGGCACTGGCCGGGACCGGCTATGGCCAGGTCCGGGTGGTCACCGGCGACGGGGCGGGCGGATATCGGCCAGGAGCCCCGTACGACCGGACCGTGGCCACCGCAGCCGTACGCCGCATCCCGTACCCGTGGGTGGCCCAAACCCGGCCCGGCGGCCGGATTCTGCTGCCATGGGCCAACAGCTACACCAGTGCCCTGGTCGACTTGGCGGTCGACGAGTACGGCGGCGCGAGCGGGACCGTCGTCGGCGAGTCATCCTTCATGTGGTTACGTGAACAGCGAGAGCTGCGTGGCCCCGTCGCGGCCGTGGTCCAGAATGAGGACGAGGCCGACATCAGCGTGACCGGTCTGCACCCGTATTGGGTTACCGCAGACCTGGGCGCCCAACTCGCCATCGGTCAGCGGGTGCCGCGCTGCCAGTGGCGGTACTGGCCCTATGACGAGAACGACGGTTCAGGAACGCTCTGGTTGCTGGATTTCGACTCCGGATCGTGGGCCAAGCTGACCCACGCGACCCCGGACGCCAGCGACGAGGAGTTCCGCGTGTACCAGGACGGACCTCGACGGCTATGGAACGAGGTCGAAGCCGCCCACAGCTGGTGGGCAGACCACGGCAAGCCCACCGCCGATCGTTGGCGGTTCACCGTCACCCCGAATGGCCAGCGGATTGAACTGAACTAGCCGGCGCCTGGCGTT
>JBOHHD010000145.1:0-10807 GCA_050700515.1 Pseudonocardiaceae bacterium | reverse complement strand
CGTCGAGGAGCTGCACCAGATGCGGGTCGCGGTGCGCAGGATCCGGGCCGCGCTCAAGGCGGCCCGCCCGCTGCTGGACCGGCCCTGGGCCGATGGTCTACGAGCCGAACTGGGCTGGCTCGGCCGGGCGCTGGGACCGGTACGGGACGCCGACGTGCTCATCGAGCGACTCCGCGGCCGGGCGGCGGCCTTCGACGAATTCAGCCGCGACGGCGCCGGTGTGCTGATCAACGCGCTGGTCGCCGAGCGCGAGCTCGCACGCGCGGAGATGTTTGCCGCGCTGGACAGCGACCGGTACACCGCCCTGCTGCGCAAGCTGGCTGCCGCGGTATCCGCGCCCCTGCCCCCGCAACCACTCCTGGCCGGCGAACAGGCGCCTGAGTCCGCGCTCGTGGAGCTGGTCGGCACCGAATTCCGCCGGCTGCGCAAGGCGGTGCGTCTCGCGGGTGACAACCCGGCCGATGAGGTGCTGCATGCCCTGCGAATCCAGGGCAAACGACTGCGCTACACCGGTGAGCTGGCCGCCACCAGCGGTGGGAAACCGATCCGCAAACTGGTGGCCTCGACGGTGGCGCTGCAGGACGTGCTCGGCGAGCACCAGGACGCCTGCGTGGCCCAGCAGCGGGTCATGGCGCTGCTGGGCGGCTTGGGCGCCGCCGCCGACGTCCACGTCGCGTTCGCCGCCGGGCGCCTGGTGGAATGCGAGGAGGTCAGCCGGCTGGCGACGCGAGGGACCTGGTCGGCCGCCTGGCACCAGGTGCAGCAGCAGGCGCTGGGACTGAATCACTGAGCACGCTGGTGAGCGGGGTGGCGCGGTAGACCCCGTGAACAGTGGGGATGATGTCGAAATGTGTGTATGTGATGATGGCTAACCGATGAACGCGATCTCGTCGACGCAGATCTGACCAACGCCGTGATCCTTGTTGAATCCAAGGTTGACGTTGGTCACGGCAGCAGGATCGACATCAGAGAAATCCGCGAGCGGGATTTCCAACCAACGCCAATCCTGCCCTGTTATTACCACCCTATCCTTTGATTCGATTTTTACCTCTTTTCCACTGCGATCCTTCAGTCCGACCTGGAATGTCTCGCCGCCTTGAGCGCCCTTGATCGAGAAGGCGAGACTGGTGAATTGTGATGAATTAAAGCTGCCCGACGGAGAAAGATCCCAGTGCACACCCCACCCGCCGGACGGATCACCAGCGGCGCTCATGTTCCATCTCAGCTCCAAGCCGACTGATTGGGAGCCACGATGACAGTCGGGTTCGACACGGTAAGTATATTGCGCACGGCCGGGATCGTTGAGGAAAAAGAAAGGCTCACCTCCGCTCGCGGCACCCTGCGGAAAGAGCGCCGCCGGAGGCGCGCGATCCAGCGGCGGTGAACTGGTTGATGACGTCGGAGTGGACGGCGGCGACAAATTAGATGTCACCGTGGGGTCAGTGGCTGAATTAATACTTCTACCGTCCTCAAGTGGCGGAAAAAACAACAGGACGAGCCCGATGACCCAACATACGAGCCAGGCTCCCGCCGCCGCCACACGTCCTTTTCCCGGGATCGCGGGAATCTTGATCTCCCGCGCCTCGAAGCCTCCACCGATGATGGCTATCAGGAGAAAGACCGCACCCAAGACGAAGATCACGACTCCCGGCGACATCATGGTTGCCCCTCCTTGAACCGCAGTTCAGCCACCCTCAGCGCCCCGCTGGCCGGTTCGTCGGTTCTGTCTCGTCACGCCAGCGTTCCCCCACGGCACGCAGGGTAGCGGACTCGGGTCGCGACCCTGCCCTCATGTGCCCGTGCGGCAACGTTCCGCTAAGGACACACCACGCTGACCCCGGGCATCATCCAGAGCAGTCGATAAACGCCAGACGCTGTACCGCCGCGGAGATCCGCTCGTCGGTCGCGGTCAGGGCGATCCGGACATGGTGCGCGCCGGCAGGACCATAGAACTCGCCAGGGGCGACAAGCACTCCGACCTCGGCGAGTCGCGTCACGGTGTCCCGGCCCGATTCCCCGGCCGTGCACCACAGGTAGAGGCCGCCTTCGGAGTGGTCCACCCGCAACCCGGCCCGGTGCAGTGCGGGCGCCAGCAGCTCGCGGCGTCGCGCATAGCGCCGGCGTTGCTCGGCGACGTGGCCGTCGTCGCACAGCGCGGCCACCATCGCCTGCTGCACCGGCCGGGGGACGATCATCCCGGCGTGCTTGCGCACCGCCAACAGACCGGCGATCAGCGCCGGGTCACCGGCAACGAACCCGGCCCGGTAACCGGCCAAGTTGGAGCACTTGGACAGCGAGTGCACCGCGACCACGCCGTCGTGGCTCCCGCCGCACACGTCAGGGTGCAATACCGAGACCGGTTGGGCTTCCCATCCCAGGGCAAGGTAACACTCGTCCGAGGCGATCACAGCGCCGATCGCCCTGGCCTGGCGCAGCGCGCCGGCGAGCTCCTCGGCGGTGGTGACCGCACCGGTGGGGTTGCCCGGCGAGTTCAGCCAGCGCAGCCGGGTGCCCGGCGGAGCGACGTCGGCGTCGGTGAGGCGGACCACGGCGGCACCGGCCAGGCGAGCGCCGACCTCGTAGGTGGGGTAGGCGAGCTCGGGAAGCGCGACGAGGTCGCCGGGGCCGAGCCCGAGCAGGGTGGGGAGCCAGGCCACCAGCTCCTTGGATCCCAGGGTGGGCAACACCGCGTCGGGCGGAACCCCCGTCACGCCGTGGCGCCGCCCCAACGCGGCGACGGCGGCGCTACGCAGCTCCGCTGTGCCATGCGTGGCGGGGTAGCCCGACAGCGCCGACACCGAAGCCAGCGCCGTCCGCACCACCTCGGGTACTGGGTCCACCGGCGTGCCAATGGACAGATCGACGACACCACCAGGATGCTCCGCGGCACGCCGGGCGGCACCGTCGAGGCTGTCCCAGGGGAAGTCGGGAAGGTTCAGGCGCGCCGCGCCCGAGATCATCCCTGTGTCACTCCTCTGTCACTCCTCGTTCTGGGGTGGCAGCTCGGCGATCTGTGGCGGGTCGTAGTCGAGCTCACCGATCTTCGCGGCGCCACCTGGCGACCCCAGCTCCACGAAGAAATCGGCGTTGACCTTGGTGTAGTCCCTCCACCGCTCGGGGACGTCATCTTCGTAGTAGATGGCCTCCACCGGGCAGACCGGCTCACAAGCCCCACAGTCGACGCATTCGTCGGGCTGGATGTAGAGCATCCGACCGCCCACATAGATGCAATCAACCGGACATTCCTCGATGCACGACTTGTCCATGACGTCCACGCAAGGCTCTGCGATCACATAAGTCACGGGGGTTCTCCTGCTCCTCACTCGCGGTACCTGGACGGGCCGTCTACCTGCACAGTATCTCCGCTGCCTGGGCTGCGACCAATGGCCCCTAACGCCAGCGCGCGACCCAGCTCCACCGCGGCGGGGAAGATGCCGGCGCCCAGCAGCAGCAGCGAGCGCCAGTTCTCGGCGAGCAGCACGTCGCCTCCCGGTCCGGCGACGCCGAACACCAGGATCGCGACCACCCAGGCCACCAGCGGCGCGCCGGCCAGCCCGGGCGGACCGCCCAACTTGGCTGCACTGCGGACCAGCAGCGGGGTGCTGACCGCAGCGATCAGGATCACCGCGGGCAGCGGCACCGCACCGATCCGCAGCGGCAGGTAGAGCAGCTCCAGTGCGGCCAGCAGGATCGCGTCGAGCACCAGCACCACCAGGGTGACGCGGTCGGCCAGGTTCATCGCGTTCGTCGTGCTCGCCGGGCTCATCGCACTGGCGGGGTCGCCAGCCCACCGAACAGGTCGTCGTGCGCCCCTGGCGCCGGGCCGTGCACCAGAGTGAAGTACTCGGTGTCGAGCACCGGACGGGCCAACCCGTCGGATAGGGCGAACGCCTGATGAGGACCGTCGACCCAGAGCCTGAGCTGGGTGTTGTGCGCGCTCATCGCCGTCAGCACGGCAGCCCGATGTGCGGTGACGTCCAGCACGGTGGTGACCTCGGAATCGGGCACCCCGGGCAGCCCGGCCGGCTCCGGCACCGGGAACGGCAACCCCGGCATCGTGTGCAGCGTGGCGAGGGCCCCGGCCAGCGCCGAGACGGGCTGTACCGCCCAGAACAGCCGGACCACCTCGGGCGCCTGCGCCACCGCCGCCATCGTCACCTCGTGGGCCCGCACATGGTCCGGGTGTCCGTAGCCGCCGTCCGGGCCGTAAGTCACCACGACATGGGGGCGCACCTCGGCGAGCACGCTGACCAGCGCGTCGGTCTGCTCGGCCAACGCCCCGGCGGCGAACGCCCTCGGATGCAGTTGCGGCGGTGTGCCCGCCCGGGCACCGGGCAGGACGAGCATGCCCGAATCCCGCCACCGCCCGATCCCGCCGAGGAACCGCTGATCGGTGATGCCCAGCGCGGCACAGGCCGCGCGCAGCTCGCCCACCCGGTAGCCACCGAGCTGATCGGCCCGGTCCGCGGCCAGGTCACGCAGCTCCGCCGGGACCACCTCGCCCTCCTCCCCGAGCGTGCAGGTCACCAGCGTCACCTGGACCCCGGCGGCGGCGTAACGGGCGGTCATCCCCCCGGTCCACAACGTCTCGTCATCAGGATGAGCATGGACGAGCACGAGCCTGCGGGCAACGGAGAGCACAGCTGGAGCCTACGGTCTGTCAAACCGCCGTTCATTCGGGTTCACCGGCCGGCGCTGTCGTGCGGCTGATGAGGTCGAGGCGGTCTGCGCTGCGGTGGCAGAATCGTTCATTACGACGGGAGGGAGGTCTAGGGATCGTGCGTACCGTGGGTATCGACCTCGCGACGCAGTCGCTGACCACCGCAATTGCCGTCATCGAGTGGCAACCCGCTCGCGCTCAAGTAATCGCCATCGACTCAGCGTCGCCACCGATCGTATCGGTCTCACCGCCATGCGAGCAGCTCGACGGCAAGCACAATTAGCCCAAAGCGGGCACACCATCGACCGCGCCGGAATCCGGACTGATCGTCGAGGTCTATCCCGCAGCCGGACTCAAGTGCTGGGGCTTGCCACACCGCCGCCACAAAGGCAACACCCGCATCACCTCACTCGCCGCTTTGGTCGACAAGCTGCGCGAGTTCGCACCTTGGCTTGATTTGGGCCAGTACGAGCAGCTATGCCGACAACGAGATCACGCCTTCGACGCCGTCCTGGCCGCTCTGCTCGCCCGTGTCGCAGCACTCGGACTGACCATCATGCCCACCGATGATGACCACGCCACGGCCCTCACAGAAGGCTGGATCACCCTCCCCGAGTATGGCCCGAAAGGTGGAATGGAATTGTCGTCTATATATTTTGGGTCATGGCTGCGCGATTCACCAAATGCTAGCGATGTGGATGTCCTACTTGTCTATCCAGATGGCAATCTAGACACGGCACACGAACTCGCCGAGACTATTCGAAACTCCCCACGAAAGAGACGTAGGACGTGCTCACACTGAGCACGACCGAAGAACGCGAGCTGTCGTTCGTTGCGAGCGAGCGCACGATACAGGCATGGCCGGCCATCTCGTATGATGATACGGTATTTACTGGACTCTCTTAAGGGAATTAACATGAGGAACGAGTGTTCACCTAAAATTATACTAGACCGCAGCCAGATAGAGCGGCATTCTTGAGAAAGCACAATCGGCAAGTGGGAACGGTGTGCCACCGAGCGGTCTTGGTTTCGAAGATCACCGAAGCCTCCAGTTGACTTTACCAAGAACGCGGGCAGGCCGTTACCCACACGGTAATCCGCCAGGCGTTCATCCAGATCGCGGACGGGCTTGGGGCGCTCCCAGGGATCGATCGCCCCAGAACGTGCCCGGCGTCGGTCTGATCTGGTGTGAGCTCGTGCTGATCAGCGGGAGTAACATTAATCGTCCATGCTGAGCGCTACTTTCATGAGGATGCTATCCGGAGACGATCAGGGCTGTTCGATGGACTGGCCGCAGCTTCGCGAGGAGATCATCACCACCACGGCGCGGGTGAGCACTTTGCTGCGCGCCCTGCCCGACGGTGACCTGCCGCTGTCCCGGGTGAGCTGGTCGACGGCCGAGCTCGGGGCACACCTGGTCAGCCTGCCCCGCCGATACCACCGCATGGCCCAGGCCCCGCGGCCGTTCCCGGCCTCGCTATCCGCAGACAACCACCATGAGCTGGCCGCGGTGTCCGAACGTGCTCTGGGTGCACTGGCCGACCTGCTCGAGGTCGAGGTCGCCACCCTGCTCGAAGCATTCGGTGAGGATGGCAAGCATCCCGTGTGGTACTTCACCGTGGCGCACACCGTGGCCGGCGTCGGCGGGATCCTGCTCGGTGAGCTGCTGCTGCACGGTCTGGACCTGGCCCAGGCCTGCCAGCGGCCCTGGCCGATCACCCGGGCACAGGCGCTGGCCTGCCTGCACGGCATCCTGCCCGCGATCGTCCTGGCAGTCGATGCGGACGCCGCCCCGAAGGCGACCGGCACCTATCATCTGCACCTACGCGGCGGGCAGGACTGGACCGTACAGGTGCACCAGAGCACCGTCCGCGTCGAACCCGGTCGTCCGCGTCAGGCCGACCTGCACCTGTCCGTCGATCCGGTGGTATTCCTGCTCAACGCCTACGGGCTGATCAGCCGCGCCCGGGCACTGCTGTCCGGCAGCATCCTCTGCTGGGGCCGTCGACCGTGGCTGGCCGTACGGTTCGACCGGCTCTTCTCCGAGACCTGACCAGCCAGACCACTTGGTCGACGCCCATGATCCGAACCACGCATGATTGGCACCGTGGATTTCGTACGCGCCGAGGCCGTCCGGTGGGTTGATGACGACTGGGTCGGTGGTTTCGGATTCGACGTGATACCGATGGGCGTGGCGATGCGCCATCCCCGATCCGCTACCGCGTCCGCTGCCCCCGCCACCCCACCGACAGCAGAACAATCACCTCAGAGGCGTGAGCAGATGCCGGACCTGATCACCGACCAGTTCGACATCCTCGGCGCCGTGGCTTCGTCCGTGACTTCGGGACCCGTTTGTCGGCGAGCTCGGGTCCCACCAGCCGACGTCCGGTTCTTGTGTTCTTGAGTTCGGGACCCACCCATGCGGATGGAATGGCGGTCGGTGAACCCAACGCGGTCGAGTCGCCAGCGACGCCCTTTGCTTTCACCAGGCTCTGCTGAGCTACGTTCAGGTGGTCGTAGCCGACTACGCCCCGTGATGAAGGCGGCCTGGTGGCAGTCGCCGCAAGGCCACGGATCGCGGCAGATGTGCGCATCTGATCATGATTCCGTTTGTCGATGACCGTCCAGTCCGGCGGGTCTATGTGGTCTCACTCGGGAGTCGGTCGGGACGGCTCACGATCTTGCTGACGGTGCCGTCGCGTCGAGAGGTGGTGTTCGATGCCGGCACCGGCTGTCGACGGGGTTCCATTCGGCAGCCAAGCGCACGCGAACCCAAGCATACTCGGGGGTCGTCGTGTTCCGGGTGTCGTAGCAGGATGCGAAGCATAAGCTCGCGCTGGTCGGTGAGGAGGCGTGCTCGGCGGCCATGCGGCCACGAGATCCGCTCAACGACGGGCACGCTGGGTTGTTGGGGCGATTTCGGTCAACCCCATCGAAAGGCCGCTGCTCAGCCCTTTGCGTCGTGGACGTCTTTTCCCTGCTCGGCGAACGCTTTGAAGTCCTGCATGTGCTGCTGCGACTGCTTGCGGAAGGCACCGGGCATCAAGAGCCCCACCAGCCGCATCGGCAAGCCGCTGAACCGGTACTCGCTCTCGCTCTGCCAGAGCGTCGTCTGCGGACCGGCTTCGGTCAGCCGGTCGCGCACGGCGCTCCACATGCCCTCGCCGACGATCTCGCGGTCGAAGTGAACGACGCTCCCCCTCGAGATCCCGTGCAGGTCCACCGGTTCCCGGCGTGTGATGGTCTCGGTGCACTCGATCTTCTGTTTACCCATCTGCATCACGACTCGCGACGTGGTGCCGACCTGCCCGTGTGTGCCACTGAGCGGCTCGTGCAGCACCAAGCCCCGCAGCCACTTCGGCAGATGTGCCGGGTCCGCCAGCAACTGGACCACCCTCTCCCGCGGCAGGGCGATCTCGATCGAGACGGTGTACTTCATGGCGGCGCGCTCCAGATTTCGAGTGAACCAGCGCACGTTAGCAACGCCGGGCGCTCATCGGCAGATTCGGTAGCAGTCTGATAGCCGGCTCCCGCTACTCAAATTAGCTCCAGCCGGCCGACGGGCCGGGCCCTTGTCGTGGGGCCTGTCGAGGCGGTTGGCGCGGTCGCCGTTTCGCTGGGATGACCTGCGGTTTGTCGACCAGTTTGGAGACCACCTCGTTCGGATGGTTTCCGATGTTCGTGAGTTTCGGGCCCACCGTTGCTGGTGGGAGCATCGGCTGGTCTGCACGGGAGCCTGCCGATGGCGACGATGTCGAAGGTTGACCTGTTCTCGGCGATCCGACGGGACTCGCGGGCCGGCGTGTCCGTGCGGGCGCTGGCCCGCCAGCACCGGGTTAGCCGCCGCACGGTGCGTTCGGCGTTGCTGTCGGCGTGGCCTGAGCCGCGTAAGCCGCTCCCGCCGCGGCCGTCGAAGCTGGACGAGTTCAAGCCGATCATCGACGGCATCCTGCGCGCGGACCTGGAGGCGCCCCGCAAGCAGCGGCACACCGTGAAACGGATCTACGACCGGCTGATCGACGAGCACGACATACGCGACGTGTCCTACGCGGTGGTCCGCGCCTACGTCGCGGACCGCAAGCCGAAGATCCGGGCCGAGACCGGCCGGGGACCGGGTCGACGTGTTCGTGCCGCAGACGCACCGGCCGGGTGTCGGGGCGGAGGTCGACTTCGGGGAGGTCGCGGTCAACCTGCGGGCGGCGGTCGCCCAGGTCCTCGGCTTCGCCCGGCAGCGGATCGAGACCGCCCGATGGACGGCGTTCCGGTCGCACTTCAGCGCCGAGGCATTTATTGCCAGCCGGGACTGCAGGCCATCCTCGCCCTTACCGACGCCGCCTACCATGTCCGCTGGGACGGTGACATGCGCCACCTGCCCGCCATCGGCGCCGTCCTGACACCGCCCGACTCATCCCCCTTCCTCGTGATCAAACAGGACAACAACGGCACCACCTTTCGTCATCAGCGACATCGAGATATCCGGACTCACCGGCATCGACCGCACCGCACGAGTCAACCGCCGTCCGATCGGACCCTGGGCCCACCCCACGAGCCGCGACATCTCAGCCCTGCTAGACCCGACCGGCTCGACGCTCGACGGCAGATCAACATCCGACCCGCCGTTCTGATCGCGACCGCCGCCGCAGCGCGCCGCAGGGTGGGTCCGAAACTCACGGACGATGATCAAGGGAAACTGACCTACCTGGGCCCGGAAGTCACGCACATCTGGGCCCCGTTCCCACGAACGGAGCCAGCGCCGCAGCCCCGGGATGCGACGTGGTCCTCGGCGCCAACGCCCACCAATACGCCGCGCGCTCGATCGCCGAACTCAACGGCATTCCCTACGTCAACGCCCTCTACACGCCGGTAGCACTGCCCTCCCCGGAGCACCCACCCCCACCTGCCCCCGGACAAACCTGGGAACCCGGGCGCTGCGCAGACCACGAGCAGCGGTGGAACGACAACGCCCAAGCCTGGAATGACAGAGCCCTCGAACGAATCAACCACAACCGGAGACGCCTGGGCTTGAACCCTGTCCACGACGTACTCGCCCACATCCTGACCGACCATCCCTGGCTCGCCGCCGACCCCACCCTGGCTCCCCTGCCTGCCACCCCCGGCAGGCACGTCACCCAGACCGGCGCGTGAATCCTGCCCGACTCCAGCCCCTTGACCCCGCAACTAGATGCATTCCTCGACCACGGCGCCCCGCCCGTCTCCCTGGGCTTCGGCAGCATGCCCGTACCCCCGGACACCAACCGCACCCTGATCGAGGTCATCCGGGCCTTGGGACGGCGGGTCATCCTGTCCCGCGGGTGGGCCGAGCTGAACCTGATCGACAACAAGCCCGACTGCCTCGCCATCGACGAGGTCAACCAGCAAGTCCTGTTCCCCAGGGTCGCAGCCATCGTGCACCACGGCGGAGCCGGAACAACGCTCACCGCCGCCCACGCAGGCATACCCCAAGTCGTGATCCCCATGTTCAGCGACCAGTTCTACTGGGCCAACCGAATCCGCAACCTTGGCATCGGAACATCGGTAACCATCGCAACACTAACCACCTTGGGCTCAAACGGTCGTAGCGACAGGCAATTATTATAGCCGATCTTGACTCTGTTACGATGCCCCTTTCCGGGGGTCTACTGGGGGGATGATTGATGAGTGGGGCTGAGCCGCTGCGCGCCGAGGAGCGGGAGACGATCTCCCGGGAGCTGGGCCGGACGAATTCGGCGCGTTTCATCGGGAAACTGCTCGGGCGGCACCATAGCACGATTTCCCGTGAGATCGAGCGCAATGGCGGCGCCGACGACTATCGGGCCATCGCCGCTCAAGAGCGTTATGACCTGTCCAAGGCGCGGCCGAAAGAGCGGAAACTGGTGGCCTCGCCCCGGCTGCACGATGCGGTGAACGAGGGCCTGGAGCAGAAGTGGTCCCCGGAGCAGATCAGCATCAGACTGGAACGGGATCATCCCGATGACCTGGAGATGAGAGTGTCTCACGAATGTATTTATCAGGCGCTGTACCTCCAGGCGCGTGGTGAGTTGCGTACCGAGCTCAAACTCGCTTTACGCCAGGGCCGGTCGCGGCGAACGCCGCGATCCCGGGCGTCCCTGACCAGGGGAAAGATTCCGGACATGGTCAACATCAGTG
>JBOHHD010000144.1:0-8462 GCA_050700515.1 Pseudonocardiaceae bacterium | reverse complement strand
CCACCCACTGGCACGCCTCCAGGCGCCCCGCCGCCACCGCGACCACCCGCTCCGCCACCGCCCACCCCGGCCCGGCCCTCGCCGACCGCGGCCGCCGGACTCGGATTCGATCCGCGCGGGCCGAAGTCACCACCACCGCGGCCACTGCCCGCGTAGCCGCCACTGCCCGGGTGGCCACCGACACCGCTGGCCCGGCCCCCGGGTGGCCCAGCGCCACGGAATCCGCGACGAGCTCGCTCCTGCTCATCCCCACCTGCCATCGGCGGCATGAACGGCATCGCCGCCGCAGCGGCACCCAGACCTTGCCCTCCACCGCCGTGGCCCGGGTATCCCGGGCTTCCATGGATCTGGCCGCCGCCGGTCTGGGGCGGCCCGGTGGGCAGCCCGAACTGACTGCCATCGACGGTCCCCGCGCCCGCACTCTGCAACCCTGCCGCAGCAGGCGGCTGGTAAGGGGCACCACCACCAGGCACCCCACCGCCACCACCGGGGATGCCGGAACCATCCCTGGGCAGGCCAGCGCCGGGAGTCGGTCCGCCGGTAGGAGAGGGCTCCGGAGGCGTCAGGGTCGGGTCGAGGGGCTGGGGGTAGACCGGCACCGCCGCTCGATTGTCATTGATCGGCGCCGAATACACGTTCGTCATGATCCGCACCGCCTCCCGACGCGCCTCCTCCTGCGCATGATCCTGCGCGATCGCGTCCGCGAAGGCACCAGGGGCGCCACCGGTAGCGAAACTGGTCAACGACTGACGGAGGTCATGGTGGATCGCAGGCGGCACGGCGGCCTTCGCCTGCCCAGCCGACGATCCGGAATGCTCCATAAGCTGCGAGGTGCGCTCAGCCGCTTCGGCAAAGGTGGCCGACCAGTCTTTCACCGGGCCGAGCGCCCCGATTGCCTTCTCCCCCGAGAGCCCACCCCACCCGTTGGATATAATCACATTGAGATTGCTGGTGAGATTGGTGAAGATTTCCACATCTTTCTGGAATTGCTCGCGCCACAATTGCGCGGCGTCGTGTATTTGACCTGGCTCGACCGAGTTGTCCAGCATCGAGCGGATCTCCTCATGCCCCCACGCCGCCCAGTTGCTCGATCGATGGTCGTCGCCACTCGGCTCACCGATGTCGAGGACCCCGGCCACCTCGCGTGCGACGTGACCGGCTCCCTCCACCACCTCCCGCGCGCCCCGAACGATCCCACCACCGATGTCACGCGCGATGTCCCCTAATCCGGCCATGTCATGTCCCCGCTTTCGGCAATCGAGGTTCGATCAACTGCGCGATCCGCAACGCCTCAACGCACGGATCGACTGGCGGACCCGAACTGGATGCCGCCGCCACACTCACCAACAATGTCACCGGCCCACCATCCATCACCTGCGCACACTGCCGGCCAGAACTCCGTACCCCGAACCGGACTCCGGCCCGGCTGTTGACCACGTTCTCCGCGAAAGTGACGAACGCCGGATCATCCCGGCGGGTGACCCAATCGGAGATGGGGTACTTATCCCGGACCAAGGTCAGTGTGATGGGATCACCTATCCAGCCACAGCCGACCTCGCCGAGCTGGTCCACCGGCTCGCGGGAATCCAGCTTGATACCCAACCCGCTCAGCTCAGCCTCGGTCAGAACAGTGCACATATCGACCCCACTCGCATCCCCCACCGCAGACGGCGACACCCCCGACGCCACCCAGCCGCACCCACCCACCAGCAACCCCGCCGCGGCCACCACAATCGCACCAGCTCTCATTCCGGCCGACCCCGCAGCATCTGCTCCCCCGCCGCATCAGCCTGCGCGACTGTGCGCGCCGCCGCCCGGTAGGTCGCCGCCATGTTCTTGACCACTTCCTGGGCCTTCTCCAGCATCGCAACATATTCCCGACCGGCCTGGGCGAATCGCTCCGCCACTGCCCAGCCGTCCTCGTTGTCACCGAATCTGCGGGCCCAGGTAAGCCGGTCTGCATTGTCCAACGACTTCGTGATCTCTTCGACCGCCTGATCACAGCGTTTCGCGGCGCTCTCTGCTACGTCGGGGTCCAACCACAGCTCACCGGCGAGAACCGCGCGCTGTAGATCGGTCTGCTGTCCGTTGATGCCCACCAACTGCGCATCAGCCCGCGCGAAGCTGTCCCCTATCGCGCTCCAGCCAGCACCGGCATCCGCAGCCTGCGCACCAGCCTGATCGAAACCGCCCGCCATCGCGCCCACCTCCATTCACCGGGGGTGACCGTACTATGACGCACCCCACCGGTCGGCGGTTCCCTAGAACCACCAACGCCAGGGTCGGGTAGCTGCCATGATCGAGCACATCCGGCGCTGGAGGAGGTCAGAAGTGGGTATCGAGGCGGATATCGGTGGTGTGCGGAACGCGGGTAGCGAGGCGTGCGCGCTGGTCGGGCGGCTGCGCGCGGCGCGTTCGGCGTGGGATGGGGCCACCCGCGACGGGCAACGTGCGTGCGGGCTACCGGTGGCCGGTGTGACGTTTCGGACGCTGCAGGATGCCTGGTTCAGTGAGATCGGCGCGCACGCCACCGTGCTGGAGCAGCTGTGTCAGGCGCTACGCGAGTCTGCGGACACGTACCAGGACACCGACCAGAAAGCAGCCCAGGGATTCAACGCGGTGATCGACGATGGCCAGTGACGACTACGGGCAGCTGACCACCATCCTGCAACGGCTCGGCGAGCTGGGTTCGCTGCTCAACCCCCTCACCCTGGCGTCCACAGTGACCGAGCTGATCCGGGAGATCGCAACACCACCACCGGGAGATTCCACCGAGCTGGAGAACCTCGCGGCTGCGTTCCGTACTGCGGCTGACATGATCGAACCGATCGGCGACGAGGTACGTACCCTCGGCACCCAACAGCTTCCCGACGTCTGGGGCGGTCTGGCCGGTGGCGCGGCGGCACAAGTGGTGACCGCGACCGCGAAAGTGATAGCAGCCACCCCGGTCGCCTTCCGGGACACCGCCGCCACCCTGGAGACCCTGGCCGAGACGACGCGGGACCGACAACGCCGCCACGCCGACCTGCACCAGGGGCTGCACGACGCCTACCACGACGCCACCCACATCGTGGGGCTACCGATCCCGAACCCGTTCGCCCTCGATGACTTGGTCCGCGCAGTCGGTGCGTTGATCGCCGGGGCCCGGCAGGTCTACACCGACGCGATCAGCGCCGCGGACACCGCAGCGGCGGCATTCGCCGACATCACCGGCCGGGCTCGCGCCGGCGCCGGGGTGGCCGGGGGCCTGGGCGCGGCGGACGCCGTCCTCCTTGCCGGTGAGCAGATCAGCATCAGCGGCCTCGGCGACGGCTACGACGGTGCGATCCTGACCCCTGCGCAGCTGACCCGCGCCGGACAACGCCTCGACGCGATGAACCCCACCGAACGCGCCCGAGCCGACGAACTGCTCGGCCGCGCCGGATCCCGCACCGAACGGGCCTACCTGCTCGAAGCCATCGCCGCCGGGCACTCCGGAGCCACCCTCACCGGGTTCGCCGACAAGATCCTCGGCAAGCAGCCGGAGTGGCTGCATTCCCACCTCAACCTGATCGACCCGGGCGGACCGGGCACCCACCAACGGTTTGGCGCCCGCATCGACCAGTACGACAACTACACCTGCGGCACCACCTCACTGATCGTGACCCGCGCCGCCGCCGACCCGCTCTACGCACTCACTTTCACCGAAGACCTCGAAAAAATTGCGGACAAGGATGTGCGTTTACGCGAGTTCGAGCGCCGCTTCTCGGCAGAGCAGGCCCGGGTGCACGACGAGACCAACGTGTTCTACCCGGAATTCATCGGCACCAGCCCCATGGGCATGGCCGACTGGATGAACCGTCACACCCAGACCACCGGCGCCACCTACGGCTACCAGCTGATCGATGACACCAACCAGCGCGACGTCAGCGGCGCACTGCGCGACGTCGTCACCGCCGTCGACCAAGGCCACCCCGTACCGATCCTGGTCGGCGGCGCCCACCCAGCCCACTACGTCACCGTCGTCGGCCACCAAGGCGACGACCTGCTCATCTTTGAACCCGGCCACGGCGTCACCACCCGGGTATCCGCAGAAGATTTCGTCAACGGCAACCTTCGCCGCGCGACGTACTTCGACCACGTCCAAGCCATGATCGTGCCGAGGCACTGACACGTATCAGCGGTGTGGATCGACCTCCGGCTCAGTGGGACCACCTCGCGCATCCACCTCGATCCGGGTGCCCTGCTCAACATTGACCGGCGGCACCCCGGGCTGCTCAATACAAGTTGATCCAGCCGGTAGGTCCACTGGCCGATCAGGGAACAAATCCGGCGGATCATCCACATTCGGTGCCCTCAGCCGAATGCTGACACCTCCAATTCCCTTGCGGACCGCCAAGCCGGACAGCAGCGCCCAGTAGCTCACGCCATCGACATGGGTATAGGCAGTGGCCGACCATTCCCACTCATCCAAGCCTGGATCCGCACCGAGCTGTCCCGGCTCTGGTGATCGCCCGGAAGCCGCGATCCGATCCCGCTCAGGCACCACGCAGGAGGCCGACATGATCGTCCACCCGGTCGCCCGCATCCGCGCCAACGCCTCAGCAGTCGACACCTTCATCTGTTCGGGCGTTACCGGGACATCACTATTAACAGGATCGGTGTCAGGAAGGCTGGCACCAACATGACCACGGTCCCAGCCCAGCGTCGGGTTAAGCAGCGTGCCTGGGCGCTGGCTCGAGATCTTCTCGGCCGTCCGGACGATCGGCAGGTTGAGCATCACCTGTAGCCGCTGCTCATCGATCTCGGTCACCCGCTCCCGCCCCGGTAGGCCAGGACAACCGGCCAGCACCAGTACACAGCCCAGGATCAGCAACACCCTTTGCATTTGCCCAGTCTCGCAGCGTCTCTATCGACGGCGGGCTGCGGCGGCCGACGGGGGGCATCTCGGGAGCGGCGCGTGGCCAGGGCGTCGTGCGCGTCACGGTTCTGCGGGGCGGTGGCGCGAGGATGCGCTGTATCTCCGATGAACCTCGGCCACGTCGCGGAGATAAGAGATCACCGCCGCCGCGGTGTCACCGTCGAGTCTGGCGGCAACGTCGTCGAGGGCGCGCAGCAGCGACGCCATGGCGTTGACGACGTCAGCACGTGCCTGCTCAGTGGCCTCAAGGAGGCGCCGACGCCCGTCGGTGGGGTCGGGACGTCGGCTGAGATAGCCGCTTCCCACGAGCCGATCGACCAGCACCGTGGCGGACGCGGAACTGATCCCGAGGCGGCGCCCCAGCTCGACGGGACCGAGGGGCTCGGCGGCGCTCAGGATGTGATTAAGGGCGAGGGCGTCGGTGTAGGGCAGTCCGAGATCTCGAGCTATGGCGTGCTCAGCCTTGTCGGCCGTCCGCAGCATCGCCCAGAGCGCCCATGACACCTCGTGGGCGTGCAGGAATTGCCGGCCACGCGCTTCGGCCTCGTCCCGGGTCTCGGCAACCCGCTCGGCCGGCCCCTCGCCCCCTCGGGTCATGCCAAGTTTTCCTTATCGGTCGGTGTCGGCTCCCGGCTGTCCGCTTGTCTTGCTAGACAGTCTAGCTATTGTCTCTTATTAGACAGTCTAATTAGTTGCGGACGGTGGTCGTGCCGATGAGCTCCGACATGCCCGACGCCCCACACATCGCCGACGACCCTTTCACCGCCTCGGGTGGACAGATCGGAGACCGGCCCCGGGTGCACGAAGCGCTACGCCACGCCGGACCGCTGGTCCGAGTCCAGGCGCCCGCGGACGGACCGGCCTGGATCGTCACCGACGACGCCCTGGCCCGGGAGGTGCTGGCCGACTCCCGGTTCGCCAAAGACCCGGGTTTGGCTCCCGCCCATTGGCACGGTCGCGATCCCGGTCTTGAACCACCAGCCGCCCAAGTCCGGTCGTTGACCACGCTGGACGGGCCGGAGCATCTGCGGTTGCGGCGTGTGCACGCCCCGGCGTTCACCCGGCGCCGGGTACTCGCCGCACGTGACCACATCGCGACCATTGCCCGCGAGCTGCTCACCGGACTGGCCGAGGAGTCGGCCCGGACCGGGCAGCCCGCCGACCTGGTCGCGCGGTTCGTCACTCACTACCCGCTAGGGGTCATCTGCGACCTGCTCGGGATCCCACTGGCCGACCTGGCCCTCGCCGCCCGAACCAGTGAGGTCATGACCCACGGCGACGCCGAACAAGCATATACCGGCTTCGCGGAGCTGGAAACGATGGTGGCGGCCGCTATCCGCGCCAGCCGCGAACACAACACCGGGACCCTGACCGACGCCCTCGCCGAGCGGGCCCGCGCCGAGCTCGGAGACGTCTCCGACCACGAGCTCCTCCACATGATCACTGGACTGGTGTTCGCCGGTCAGGTCACCACCGAGTCATTCCTCGGGTTCCTCCTCGCCCACCAGCTCGCGGGCCACTTCGATGCCACCGAAGCCGACGCGTTTGTCACCGAGGTACTGCGGCTGCACCCGCCGGCGCCGTTCACGCTGTGGCGCTTCACGACCACCGAGCTCGACCTCGCAGGCGTGTCCCTGCCCGCTGGGGCCCCGGTGCTCGTCGACATCGAAGGAATCAATACCGACCCCTCCCGCTACCCAGCGCCCTACGCGCTCGAGCCGAACCGCAGGCACGTGCCCGATCTCACCTTCGGCGACGGTCCGCACGCCTGCATCGGCGCGCAACTCGCCCTGCTGGAGGCCCACGTCCTGGTTGACGTGCTGCGCGAGGACTTCCCGGATGCCCACCTCGCCGTACCCTTTGACGAGCTCGAACGTGACCGATCGGGCAGGCAGGCACGCCGACTGGCCAGCCTCCCTACGTGGTTGCGTCGCGAACAACAGTCTTGATCATGAAACCGACACCTATGATCGTCGATTTACCGCGCCGGAAGCGCTATACGTTTCCAGATGTGGACTCAGCAAAGGTCGATATGGTCGGTGTACCCGAGAGCTGACGGGCGTCAGCGGTATTGGGGATCGGTCGCCGTCCTGAGAGGGCCGCCCACTTCACCGACCTCGATCAGGGTGCCCTGCTCGATACTGGCTAGGGACACCTCTGGCTGCTCGATACAGGTCGAGCCGGCGGCCAAACCCGCAGGCCGGTCGGGGAACAGGTCCGGTGGATCGTCCACATTCGGTGTGCGGAGCCGAATGCTGACGCCGCCAATCCCGTTGCGAACCGCCAATGGTTTACCCGGAGTCCCTCGACACCAGCCCCATGGGCATGGCCGGCTGGATGAACCGCCACACCGGCGCCACCTACGACTACCGTTCGCATCCGCACAGTCTCGCCGCGTCCCCGTCGGCGACGGGCTACGACCAACCGGCACCAGACACTCGGCATGGATGCAGACGACCTCCGGTTCATCGGGCTTGTCGAACCCGAACACGGTGAAGGAGACGTTCGTGCCGGAATGGACGCCGTGTGGGACCTGCTGGTCGACCAGTCCAGTTGGAGCGCGGCCTTCTTCAGGGTGAGCCCGGCGTCCTCACGCAACCGGCGTAGCTCCCGACCGAGCTGGCGCAGCGCCTCATTGGTGCGCACTCACCTCCGTCGTCCGCGCCGATCATCACACTGGGAAAGCTGAGGCGGGAACCCGCTTGCTGCCTCCCAGCGATGTCTTCCCGTGCGGAGACTGGGCAGCGCACTCACCGCCCGAGGGAGGAACCGGCCAGATGACCAGGCAGCGGCTCGACCGCGCGGCACCTGAGGTCGTCGCACTGTGTCAGCGGGACAATGCTGGCAACGATCACGTGGTCGGCTGGGCCATGCTGATCGCCGAGCGCGTGGTGGCCTACGTCCCGGACCATCCCCGCATCGGCGGGTACATGCTGCTCAATACCTATCTATCGCTGGACACCGCCGACCGCAGGCTGGCTTACCTGGGCATACGCTCGGTCCGGGACTGGTCCGCGCTGCTGGCCGAGCCCGCTGATCGGGCTCGGCCACGGACCGATAGCCATCAAGGTCAGCAGTAATGCTCCGGCGGAACCTCACCGATCACCGGCATCACCTTGCGACCGTCGTGAACCATTCTACGGCCGATGCCATCCGCGATGTCCCCTAATCCGGCCCCGTCACGTCCCCGCTTTCGGCAACCGAGTCTCAATCAACTGCGCGATCCGCAACGCCTCGGCACACGGATCGATTGGCGGACCCAAACTGGAGGCCGCCGCCACACTCACCAACAACGACACCGGCCCACCATCCATCACCTGCGCACACTGGTCGCCAGAACTCCTCACCCCGAATTGAACTCCGGCCCGGCCGTTGACCGTGTTCTCCACGAAAGTGACGAACGCCGGATCATCGCTGCGGCTGGCCCAATCGGAGATGGGGTACTTATCCCGGACCAAAGTCAGTGTGATGGGGTCACCTATCCAACCGCAGCCGACCTCGCCAAGCTGGTCCACCGGCTCACGGGAATCCAGCTCGATACCCAACCAGCCCAACTCAGCCT
>JBOHHD010000143.1:0-12959 GCA_050700515.1 Pseudonocardiaceae bacterium | reverse complement strand
GTGCCATTCCCAGTCCGGGATCGCCCGCACCGCGGCCGGATCGGGTGGCAGGTGCAACGCGCCGGGGCCGGGCGCGGGCTCCCCGAAGCGTCGGCACAGCTCCCGCCAGGAACGCCGGGCCTCGGTGCCGGTGACCTTCTGCTCCAGGATCGCGGGCACCAGCACATCCCACACCCGACGGGTGGCCCCCAGGCGCAGCCCGGGCATCCGGCGGCGGACCTGTGCGATCAACGGGTGGTGCGTCACGAAGCCGCTGTCGTCGTCATCGGCGCCGAGCAGCGCGGGCACCCCGTCCAACGCCCAGGCGGCACCGGGGCCCCAGGCGGTGGCATACACCGTGGCGTCGACAGAGCGACGCAGCGCCAGGGTGGCGGGACCGTCGGGAGTGGTGCCGGCACGCCACACGGTGCCATCGGCGTCCACCCGCATCGTCGGATCGCCCCGGCCCCGACGCAGCGGGGCGAGCAGCACGCGAACGTCCAGCGGGTACCCAGGTGCCCAGAACCGCTCAGCGCCACCGTTGCACCCCGGCGAGCACGTCTCAGACATCGGCGGAGAAGCGTACGGCGCCGTCGGGCAGCACCATCCCCGGCCAGAGGCGCAGACCCGCGCGCAACTCGCAGCGCGCACCCACGATGGCACCGTCGCCGACCAGCGCGTCGTGCAGCACGGTGTCCGCTCCGGCTCGCGCTCCTACCCCCAGCACGCTGCGCTCCAGGTGCGCGCCCGGGCCGACCACCGCGCAGTCCATCAGTACCGATCCGATCACCTGCGCCCCGCGCTGCACCACGGCGCCCGCACCCACCACCGAACCACCCCCCACCGACGCATCGGGATGCACCCGAGCGCCGGACAACAACAGTGCCTCCCCCACCGGTCCGGGCAACGCGGGGGACGGCGCCAGCCCGCGGACCAGGTCCGCCGAGCCGCGCACGAAAGCCGCCGGGGTCCCCAGGTCCAGCCAGTAGGAGCTGTCCACATGGGCCTGGATGCGCAGCCCCGCCGCGAGCATGCCGGGGAACGTCTCGCGCTCCACCGACACCGCGCGACCGGCCGGGATCGAGTCGATCACCTCACGGCGGAAGACGTAGCAGCCGGCGTTGATCTGGTCGGTCGGGGGGCGATCGGTCTTCTCCAGGAACTCCAGCACCCGGCCGCCGGCGCTCGTGGGCACGCAACCGAAGGGGCGGGGGTCGGCAACCCGCACCAGGTGCAACGTGACGTCGGCGGCGGCGGCGCGGTGGGTCGCCACCACCTGCGCCGGGTCCAAGCCAGAGAGCACGTCGCCGTTGAACACCAGCACATCGGGCTCACTCAGCTTTGCCGCGACGTGGCGAATCGCCCCCCCGGTGCCCAGCGGCTCGTCCTCCACCACGTAGTCCAGCGCCAGCCCCAGCCCGGACCCGTCACCGAAATGGGCGGCGAACACCTCAGCCCGGTAGGAGGTCCCCAGCACCACATGGTGCACGCCGGCGGCCCGGATCCGGCCCAGCAGATGAGTCAGGAACGGCACGCCCGCCGTGGGGAGCATCGGCTTGGGCGCCGACAGCGTCAACGGACGCATCCGGGTACCCAGACCCCCGACCAGCACCACCGCCTCAACTCCCGGCAACGACGCCTGCTCGACAGCGGGACGCCCAACCACGGCCATGACCTCCTCGGGGATTCACCCACCAGTGACCTGGTGCGGTTAAGCTGATGTGCTAGCACGGCGCGGCAGCCGGAGCCGGACAGGGGCGACCCTGTCACGACGGCGCGACGCGCCTCGCCCGGGATCTACCCGCAGAGCGGTTTCCTGCGGGACCGTACACACCACAGGAGGCGCATCCGGTGAATGCCCTGGATCGCGCCGATCAGACGCTGGCTCGTGCTCAGGCCCGCCGGGCAGGCGTCATCACTCCGGACTCGGCGACCTCGCCGATGGATCAGGCGAACACCGTGCAGATTCCGCGGAGCCTGGTGGAAGCCGCCGATCCGGATTCCACGATGGTGCTCCCACCACCTGTCGACGACCCCAGGGCGGGCCCGACAGGTGACTTCGGTCCGGCCCATCCGCGCCGCTGAGTCGGCGGCCGAACCAGCGAGCGCCTATAGACCCGCCACGCGCCTGGTGTCAGTCTGCGGGTTGAGCGAGAGCATCGGTCGGGCCGGATGAATTCGAGCCGATAGCGCTTTCGGCATTATCGCGGTCCCCGGGACGTGTGGGCTGATCGCCTTGTTCAGGTCGGCCGAGACACCCGCCCGCCCGAATCGGGCCCGCAGAGAGCCGGCCAGGGTGGCCGACCATTCCGCCCGGTCAGGTTGATCAGGGGGGTCTGGCGGGGTGGTCTGCACCATCTCGCGTCCGAGTGTTGCCGCCTCGTCCAGGTCTGCCTGCGCACCCGCCGACCCGAACCGAACCTGCAACGCCAGGCCCAGATTGGACAGGTACATGGCCCGATGAGGGTGATCGGGCGGAGTGGCCCGCACCGCCGCCCGGCCCGCCGCGACCGCTTCGTCCAGGTCGGTCCGGGCACCCGTCCGCCCGAACCGCACCTGCAACGCCAGACCCAGATTGGACAGGTACATGGCCCGATGGGGATGGTCGGCCGGGGTGGCCCGCACCGCCGCCCGCCCGACCTCGACCGCATCATCCAGATCAGCCCGCACACCCCCTTGCCCGAACCGGACCCGCAACGCCAGACCCAGGTCGGACAGCCGCCCCGCCCGGTGGGGATGGTCGGCGGGGGTGGCCCGCACCGCCGCCCGCCCGACCTCGACCGCCTCATCCAGATCAGCCCGCACACCCCCTTGCCCGAACCGGACCCGCAGCACGCCCCCCAGGTTGGACAGGTGCATGGCCTGGTCTGGGTGCTCGGCCGCGGTGGCCTGCACCGCCGCCCGCCCGACCTCGACCGCCTCGTCCAGATCGGCCTGCGTACCCACCCGCCCGAACCGGACCCGCAACGCCAGGCTCAGGTTGGACAGGTACATGGCCCGATCGGGGTGCTCGGCCGGAGTGGCCCGCACCGCCGCCCGCCCCACGTCGACCGCCTCGTCCCCATCGGCCGCCGCGCCGACTCGCTCGAACCGGAGCCGCAACGCCAGGCCCAGGTTGGACAGGTACATGGCCCGGTGACGGTGGTCGGCTGGAGCGGCCTGGACCGCGTCCCGGCCGATTGCGACCGCCTCGTCCAGATCGGCCGCCGCACCCACCCGCTCGAACCGCGCCTGCAACACCAGACCCAGATTGGACAGGTACATGGCCCGATCGGGGTGCTCGGCGGGGGTGGCCCGCACCGCCTGCCACCCGACCACGACCGCCTCGTCCAGATCGGCCGCCACACCCACCCGCTCGAACCGCACCTGCAACATCAGACCCAGATTGGACAGCCAGCCGGCCCGGTCGGGGTGATCGACCGGCGTGGCCTGCACCGCTGCCCGGCTGATCGTGACCGCCTCGTCCAGATCAGTCAGCGCGCCGCTACGCCCGAACCGGCCTCGCAGGGCAAGACCCAGGTTGGACAGCCGCCCGGCCCGGTGGGGATGGTCGGCCGGCGTGGCCTGCACGGCTGCCCGGGTGACGGTGACCGCCTCGTCCAGATCAGCTCGCGCACCCCGCTGCCCGAACCGGGCCCGCAAGGCAAGACCCAGGTTGGACAACGGCCCCGCCCGGTCGGGATGGTCGGCGGGGGTGGTCCGTACCGCCTCCCGACCCACCGCGACCGCCTCGTCCAGGTCAGCCCGCACACTCAGTCGCCCGAACCGGACCCGCAGGGCACCCCCCAGGTTGGACAGGTACATGGCCCGCTCGGGATGGTCGGCCGGGGTGGCCCGCACCGCCTCCCGACCCACCGCGACCGCCTCGTCCACATCGGCTTGCGCACCCTCGCGCTCGAACCGGACCTGCAAGGCGGAGCCCAAATTGGACAGGTACCTGGCCCGATGGGCATGGCAGGCCGGGGTCGCCTGCACCGCCGCCCGACCCACCGCGACCGCCTCATCCCCGTCGGCCACCACCCCGGTCCGCTCGAACCGGACCCGCAACGTCAGGCTCAGGTTGGACAGATACTTGGCCCGGTCGGGGTGGTCGCCCGGGATGGCCTGCACCGCCGCCTGGCCGACCGAGACCGCCTCGTCCAGATCGGCCGCCGCGCCGCTGCGCTCGAACCGAGCCCGCAACGCCAGACCCACATTGGACAGATACATTGCCTGACGGACGTGACCAGCCGGGGTCATCCGCACCGCCGTCCGACCCACCGCGACCGCCTCGTCCCCATCGGCCACCGCCCCGGTCCGCTCGAAGCGGACTCGCAACGCCAGACCCAGGTTGGACAGATACATAGCTTGATGAGCGGTACCGGTCGGGGTGGCCTGCACTGCCTCCCGCCCCACCGCGACCGCTTCCTCCAGATCAGCCGCCGCGCCCGACCGCTCGAACCGGACCCGCAACGCCAGACCCAGGTTGGACAATGACACCGCCCGGTCGGGATGGTCGGCAGCACTGGCCTGCACCGCCTCCCGTCCCACCGTGACCGCCTCCTCCAGATCAGCCGGCGCCCCCGACCGTCCGAACCGGACTCGCAGGGCAATGGCCAGGTTGGACAGGTACCGGGCCCGGTGGGACTGGTCGGCCGCACCGGCCTGCGCCGCCGCTCGGCTGACCGTGACCGCCTCATCCAGATCAGCGCGCGCTCCCACCCGCAGGAACCGGGCCCGCAGGGCGCCGCCCAGGTTGGCCAGATATCTGGCCCGGTCGGGATGGCCGGCCGAAGTGACCTGCACCGCCGCCCGACCGACCTCGACCGCCTCATCCAGATCAGCTACCGCGCCCAACCGCTCGAACCGCACCTGCAACGCCAGACCCAGATTGGACAACCGCCCCGCCCGGTCGGGATGGCCGGCCGAAGTGGCCTGCACCGCCGCCCGACCGACCTCGACCGCCTCATCCAGATCAGCCGCCGCGCCCAACCGCTCGAACCGGACCCGCAACGCCAGACCCAGGTGGGACAAGTACCTGGACCGGTCGGGATGGTCGCCCGAGATGGCCTGGACCGCCGCCCGACCGACCGTGACCGCCTCTTCCAGATCAGCCGGTGCGCCGGCCCGCTCGAACCGGACCTGCAGGGCAAGACCCAGAGTGGACAACGGCCGCGCCCGGTCGGGATGGCCGGCCGAAGTGGCCTGCACCGCCGCCCGCCCCACCGTGACCGCCTCATCCAGATCAGCCCGCGCCCCCACCTGCCTGAACCGGACCCGCAACGCCAGACTCAAATTGGACAAGTACATGGCCCGATCAGGGTGATCGGCCAACGTGGCCTGCACCGCCGCCCGCCCCACCGTCACTGCCTCATCCAGATCGGCCCGGGCCCCTCCTCGCTCGAACCGGACCTGCAAGGCGCTGCTCAGATGGGACAGCCGCCTCGCCCGATCGGTGTGATCGGCCGGAGTGGCAGCCACGATTCGTTGCCACAACGAGACGGTGGTGGTGACGAGAGCCAGGTCGCTGGTGTGCATCGCCTGCTCCAGCAACCTGATGGCCGCGCCGAGGGCGCTGTCGGCGAGAAACGGAAGCAGCGGCTCGGGTAGTCCGTCGGTTCCGGCGATGAAACACGGGGTGAGCGCTCGTCTCGCCTCTCCCAGTGCCTCCTGGTTCTGACCGTCCGGCAACGCCAGGTACCGATACCAGTGGAACCCGCCGAGGGCGTAGCAAACCTCCACGTCACTGTGGTCGCCACCCAACGTTCGAGCAAGGCGGTGGGCGTCGCGGCGCGCGCTCCACCTCACCGCCAGGGTGGGGTCCTGGGCCTGCTCAATCCGCTCCAGCCATGCTCTGACCGCTCCGAGAAGCTCATCCCGCATCACGTCCCCTACCTGCCCCTAATGCGTTGCCCTGGTGTCTCTACCCGGGCAATCGCTGGGAGGTAGCGCAGCGTTTCGGTTGTTGCCACTCTGTTCACCCGACTGCACCGGTGACACGTCCCTGGACCCGGCTCCGTATGCACGGTGCGCGACGGCGGCACAGTGGTCAGCAGTGGCCCGTATCACACCGGTGATGTGGTCGTTGACAAGTACGCCGAGTGGGATCTCCCGAGAGAGGTAGCTCGATGCTGAAAAGACTGGCGACAACGATGTCCGCCGTTGCATCAGGTCTGCTCGTCGTGCTGGTCACCGCGGTATCGCCGGCCGCTGCGGCGCCACCCCAGGTGGTCGAGATCCCCGTGTCGTTCGCCGTCAAGAACACCAACAACACGCAAGTGGTGTGCCACAGTGATGGGAAGGATTACACGGTGCGGGGGCGCATCGTGACCCCGCGCTCCGCGCCGGCCGACCCCACTGCCGCGACGCTCTACCTGCACGCGGTCACCTGGGGTGAGTACTACTGGAACTTCACCGGCGTGCCGAACTACGCCTTCGCCACCCAGCTCGCCGAGCGCGGTCACACCTCGGTCATCGTCGATCGGCTCGGCTACGGAGCGAGTGACAAACCTCCCGGCAACGACACCTGCTTCGGCTCGGAAGCCGACGTCGCCCACCAGATGGTCCAAGCTCTGCGCAATGGCACCTATGACCTCGGGCCAAGCCAGGCCGAGTGGGACGAGCCGGTCGAATTCAGCACGGTCAACGTGGGCGGGGCCTCGGTCGGCGGGTTGATCTCGCACATCGTGGCCTACACCTTCTCCGACGTCGACGCCGTCATCAACATGGCCTGGGGCGACCTCACCGTCACCCCGTTCGCCGCCCAGGAGTTCGCCGACGTGCTGAGCCGCTGCGTGCAGGGCGGCGACGAGGGAGCCCCGCCGGACTACGCGGCCTTCTTCAAGAACTCCCGCGAGAAGTTCTACTTCAACAGCGCCACCTCCGACGTCCGGGCCGCGGTACCGGCGCTGAATCCGGACCCGTGTGGCCAGCTGTCCTCGATTCCGGCCGGGGTCGCGGCCGACGTGCTACTGCTCGGGCAGATCACCGTGCCGGTGCAGGTGATCTTCGGAGACGCCGACGCGGTGTTCGGCCCCCAGCCCCTCGCCGCCGACCAGCAAGCCGCCCGCTACACCGGCAGCCCCCAGGTCACCACGACGATCATCCCGGATGCCTCGCACTACCCCCTCGTCGAGGCCAACCACCTCCAGGTCGTCGACGGGGTGGATGCCTTCCTCAACCAGAGCCAATCTTCGTACCAGGAGTAGCACCACCCTGCTAGCCTGCAAGCATGACCGTCACCAAGATCTCGGTGTCGCTGGAGGAAGAGACGCTCACCGCGGCACGCATTGCCGCGGAGGAAGCAGGGCTCAGCCTGTCGGCGTGGCTGTCGCACGCCGCGCAGCAAGCCGCAAAGCTGGCCGCCGGGCTGGCCGCCGCCCGCGAGTACGAGTCCGAAGCCGGCGCCTTCACCCAGGAGGAGATCGACCGCGCCGACCAGATTCTGGACGAACTGGGCGTTCGGCCCGCTGTGTGGTGACCCTCGTCTACGACACCGGCGCGCTGCTGGCCGCTGAAGGTGGCGACCGGACCATGTGGGCACTGCATCGTCGCGGCCTCGATCGCACCGGTCGGGCCGTCGTCCCGGCTGTGGTGCTGGGGCAGGCATGGCGAGGCGGACCGCAAGCGCAGCTCTCCCGCCTGCTGAAGGGCTGTGTCATCGAGTCATTCGACGAGAACGCCGGGCGTGCGGTCGGCCGCCTGCTCCGCGACGCCGGAACCTGCGACGTGGTCGATGCGCACGTCGTGCTCACCGCGCTGCGGTACCGGGCCGCGGTGCTCACCTCGGACCCTGATGATCTGCAGCGGCTCGCCGCTGCCACGAAGGTCCGACTCCGGCTGCACCAGATGTAGCGGACCGGCTGGCCGGCGCCATCGAAGCCCTCACCTCCGAGCGTTCAGGCACAGACTGCTGGCCTGGATCCGTGGCCTGCGGGCGCCTGGCTCGCAACGGCGCCAACCATTTCGTTGATCAGGATTGAGGTCGCGCTGGGGTCACCGTGTCGTCGGCGCACAGGGCGAGCGCTGCCTGGCATCCCTGCGCCAGCGAGAGCAACAGCAACGCGAACGGTGACCCCGATCGGCGAGTCAGCGCTTCACGGCGCAGCTGGAACAGTCGACTAGACGCCATCTGGCGGCACAGTAAGGCGTCATTGACCCGTGGACGTATCAGTGGCCGCCGCGGCGCTCTCGCTGGGGGCGAGCGTTACCGCGTTGCTCACTGCGATGGTTGCGGTGCTCAGCGCGAGGCACTCCCACAGGGCGGCGGATGTCAAGCTTGACCGCATTGCGCACCAGCTCACCAAAGCGCAACAAGAGCAGTTCTTCAAGGTGATCGAGCAGTTCATCGCTGACCTGCGGGCTAGCCATGGTTTCGTACCGGGCTGGTGATCGTCATGAGCGCTGACCGGGCTCGGGACTTCCTCGTTTTGGCCGGTTGGATACCGTTTCGGGCGGCGTTCCTACATCGGTCGGATCGGCCTTTTCGATGAGGAGAACGAGTACGAACCGGTGTTGCTCGATTGGCGGGCGCCGGCGTCGCGCGCGTTTGGATTAGGCGCTGGCTTGGACTCGGGCGGCGAAGGCTCGTAGTTCTGCTGGCACCGGACCGGGGGCCTGAAGCAGCTTGGTGACCAGCGATCGGACTGAGGGTCGGCGTAGTTCCTCGGGCGCGACGTGTTCGGCTGCTTGGAGTGCTTGGGAGCACTTGCGGAGGTCGCCGAAGCGGTGCCAGGCGCGGGCGGTGTCCACGCAGAACCGGGCCTGCCGCTCGGCTGTGGGCAGGCTGCGGATCTCGACGCGGCGGGCGTAGTCGAGTGCTGTCCCCGCGTCGCCGAGGGCGGTGCGCACCCCGATCTGGTAGACGGCCACGTTGGTGGCGCTGAACGCCGAGTGGCTCGTGGTGTTCTCGTACAGGTGGCGGGCGATGTCTTCAGCTTCGCTGATCAGCTCCAGGGCATGGCTGCGGTTGCCGTGCTGGGCGGCAGTGTAGGAGGCGGTGCACAGCAGCGATCCGTAGGTGCCCAGCAGGTCGGGTTGGGGGCTGCCGGTGGTGGCGCTCAGATTCAGCGCCGTGGTGGTCAGCAGTGTGATCGCGGCGTCGTGGTGGCCATGCTTACGCATGGCGATGGACGCCATGCGAGCGGCCTCAGCAACGCTGCCAGCGTTGCCGCTGGCATGCGCGGCGGAGCGGGCACGGTCGGCGGTGATCCACGCCAGGGGGTAATCGTGCAGCCTGATGCACAGCTCGGAAGCCAGACTGTAGGCGTCCGCCAGCAACGCAGACAGCTCCTCGTACTGGTGGCCGTCGGCCTCCGCCCGGCTGAGCTGGGTGGTGCGGATCAGCTCCGGCAGGGTGTCGGCCAGCTCGGCGTAGCGGCAACGCTGAAACAGCGAGCGCGCGGCGGCGAGGGTGGCGCGCAGTTCCCGCACGGAGAGGTGCACTGCGGCCGCAGTGGGTGCGGACGACACCAGCAAGGAGTCGTCCTGCGCCCCGGCGTGGTCAGGTATCCCGAGCAGCGTGGCGCCGGTGAGGCCGAGCAGGCCGCTCAGCGCTCGCCGTCGTCGCACTGGGTCATCACCGCCTTCCCGAGCTGTCTTGCCGGAGACCGTAGCGTCTAGGTCCCCGGTCGGCGAGAATTCAGTCCGCGCGGGGGCCAAACCAAAGAGACCTAACGGGATGCTGAACACCTCAGCGAGGTGCCGGAGCAACGTCATGTCGGTCAGCGGTTGGCGACCGGTTTCCAGGCGGGACATCGTCGAGGCGGAGTAGCCACACCGTTTCCCGGCCTGTACCAAGGTGAGGTTCTGCGCGGTCCGGCTCATCCGGAGCAGGGTACCGAAGTCTCCCGCTGCGGCTGCGGTGCGGACGGCGGGTGTGCGCCAGATCGAGTGCGTGGCTTCCATCGTCATCTCCCCTACTCATCGTGACGCAAGTAGCGCCTACCGCGACAGTGGTTCCGGTGGATACAGCGTTTGCACAGTCCGCAAACCGCATGCACCCGCTGGGCGTCACGCTGTTCGACCAGGTAAGGGTCCAGTTGCATGGCACCCGGATACGCGAAACCGACCAGGGAAGGAGGTGATGACAATGCGGCAGACCGCCGACGACATGGTCCCAGAGGTGCCAACCGTGGAACCGCGAGTGCAGCTCGGTGACGCGGTGGAGCTGACTCTCGGCGAGGGTTCCGGCACCTCCGAGGACAAGCGGTATCAGTACAACTGACGCTCTGCTCCGACGGCGTGGCGTTCGCCTCTTCTATCGAACGCCACGCCTTTCACCAAGCACATTCCATTGCCAGCGGGAAGGACACCTCGATGAGCCGTCTGACCTGGTTCGGAGGGTTGATCACTAAGGCACGGGAAACTCCTTGTGCGCCAAGCGGCTCCCGCCTGATCGCATCGGCACCGTTTCCGCTCTGGACCACCGGTCCGTGGCCGGACGACGAGGTGCGGACGGCGGTCGCCGGACACCGACAGGTCGCCATCTTCGGGCCGTGCTCTGCCACCGGCCACGATGTGCGGTGGCTGGCCGAGCGTGGTGTCACTGACGCGGTACTGCTGACGTTCGCGGGCAGCTACACGGTGGTGGAGTCCACCCCGGCGGGCATGACCGTGTTCACCGACATCGGTCACGCTTGGCCGATCTACACAGCGGAGACCAGGCGGGGCATCGTGTGGGGATCCAGCGCGCTGGCGCTGGCCGCGCTTACCAGCGCCCAACCGGATCCAAGTTGGCTGGCTGCCGCATTACTGGTACCCCAGGAGCCCGAGCTGATCGCCGAACGCTCCGCGTTCGCCGGTATCACGGCCGTGCCGCCAGGGTCGCGTCTCGTCCTGACGCCCGGCGTCCCATCACCGGTGCTGAGTGCATGGCGACCAGGATCGGCCACCGCCGAGGTGACAGCGGGCGCCGCGGGGCTGCGACGGGCACTCGGTGACGCCGTAGCGACCCGGATCGCCGTCAGTCACAGCCCGTCAGCGGACTGCTCCGGCGGATTGGACTCCACCTCACTGACGCTGCTGGCCGGTGACCAGCTCCAGGCCAGGAGCCGCCTGTGCGCAGTCACTGTGCATCCTGCCGGCACCATCGCTGGCGGAGACCTTGACTATGCCCGCTCCGCTGTCCGCGCTTCGTCCAGCATCATGCACCTGCTGTGCCCGCTCGATGAGCGGCATGCTCCCTTCGGTCGAATACAGGAGCTGATGCCACCAACCGACGAACCAGCTCCGGCCACGATCACCGTCGCCCGCGCCGTCGCCGAGTACGAGTTGCTGCGCAAGGTCGGCAGTGACTGTCACTTCACCGGTGACGGCGGGGACACGCTGCTCGGCGGTCATCCCACCTACCTGGCCGAGCTCATCCGTCTCCACCAGAAGGGGCTCTTCGCACACCACGTGATCGGATGGGCACGGCTGCGCCGGACACCGGTCTGGCCAGTAGTCGGCGAAGCGTTGCGCACCATCACCACCAGCCGCGCAGCCTCCCTGATAGCGCTGGCCCTCGATCTGAGCAGTCCTGCGCATGGGCCGCGGCGTGGGCCGGGGTTCGCCAGGCGGCACCCACGATCATCCCCAGGAGCCTGGGCAACTCCGCATGCTCGTGAGATGGTCGCAGAAGCCGCCCGTCGCGCGGCAGTACGAATCTCTGCCTCCGGTGATGCCGAGACCAACGTCATGCTGACCTTGCAAGCGATCCAGACCGTCGGTCGGACCGCCCGTGCCGACCTCCAAGTCGCCGAGCACCATGGCGTACGGCTGCACAACCCTTTCACCGACCCGCAAGTCATCGCCGCCTGCCTGAGCGTGCCAACCTGGCAGCGACACACGCCTTACCAGTACAAACCGCTGCTGACTACAGCGCTGGCAGACCTCCTCCCGGCGGAGATCGCGATCCGCCGGACGAAAGGCGATTTCACCCCCGACCATTACCTCGGACTCCGGGCCAACGCTTCAGTGCTGCACGAGTTCGCCGACGGGCACCTCGCCTCGCTCGATCTGGTAAATCCTGTCCGGCTGCGCCAGTTGCTCGCGCACGCCGAGGCGGGCCTACCGGTGACCTCCAGCGACTTCGAACCCGCGTTGGCCGCCGAAGTCTGGCTCCGCGCGGTCGCCGCAGCCGAACCCGCAGCCCGATGGGACCGTTCAGGGGCAGTTATGAGGGCGGTGACGTGACTAGTTACCTCACCTGCCCTGGGCACGTCCGATCTGTCCACTTTGGCCACGCCGTCGTGGTCGTGGACGTACGCACCGGTCGGGTCGAGACCTTGCTCGGAACCGCGCAGCGATTGTGGCTTGCTCTGGCCTGTACTGGCGACGTTCAGGCTGCGGCACGAGCAGCCGACCTTGACATTCAGCGGGTTGGTCACCTCGCTGACGGGTTGCTTGCCGACGGACTGCTGGAGGCGACATCCACGGCACTTCCGTGGGAGGTTGCTCGCGGTGCGGTGACCACGCCGAGCTGGGGTACCCAGGAGGTACCCGCCGGGCTCCCGCCGACCCGGTCGCTCCCGAGGGGGCAGCTGGTGCTGGCTGCCGCCGCGCTGGTCGTGGTGCTGCTGGTGCGAGATGCCGGCCGACGCGAACGGTCCTTCGCCCGCATGATCAACTTGCTTCGGGTGATGACTCGCCGCCCAGGTCGGCATGCCACCCGGCAGGCCACCGACCTGGCCCTAAACTGTGTCCGGCAGATGGCTTACGTGGTGCCGTGCCGGATCGCGTGCCTGGAGGAATCGATCGCAGCGATGCTCGTACTGGTCGTTACCGGGCAGTCGGCGGTGTGGTGTCACGGGGTCGCCACCGACCCCATCCGGCTGCATGCCTGGATCACGGTGGACGGCGTGCCGGTCGCTGAACCCGCCAGCATCGCCCGCTACACGCCGCTGTTCCAGATTCCCGATCCCGGCCAGACCGGCGACAGGACGGAGACTGGTGAGCACCGACAACCCTGAGATCCCCCACGTACCGCTGCTGTGGCTGCGCGGCCGGAAAGTGGCGCTCGG
>JBOHHD010000142.1:0-2076 GCA_050700515.1 Pseudonocardiaceae bacterium | reverse complement strand
ACGAACGTGGCGATCACGAAGCGGGTCCGGGAAGCGGATTTCGGCATGACCACCGTGCCGCCGGGGTCTTTCATGTTCGCCCGTCCGTGGGGAGGGGATTAACGCCGGCTGGCCCCGGCTGCGGCGCGAGCAGCCGGGCGAGTCCGCTGAGGTCGCGACCTGCCCGCTGCAGGGCGTGTACCGCGCGCGCTCGACCTTCCGTGCTCAGGCGGTAGTAACGCCGGGGTGGTCGCCCGTGGGTCTGGGAGTGGTCGGGGTGCTCCCAGCGGTCCTCCACCCATCCGGCTGCGCGGAGACGCTGCAGGATGGGGTAGATCGTCCCCGGTGGCAGGCCACTGGCGTTGGCGATCTGCAGTCCGTACAACTCAGCGTCAGGTTGCTCATGCTCCAGCAGCGCGCCGAGTACCGCGCGGGTCTGCAGCGTCAGACGAGGACTGGTCATAGATAAGATTCTATAATACTTGAACTCTATATAGAAACCTGATGTGAGCTCGCGGTGACGCGGCCGCCGACGGATCCACGTTCAGTGAAGCGGCGCGCCATACGGCGCCGCCGGCCAGGTAAATCCGGCCCACCCTCAGCGGGGGAGTACTCGTCGGGTGATGTTCCCGTATTCGTCCACGGTCAGCATCACCCGCGCGGACTGCACATCGTTCACCGTCCGTGCGAACAATCCCAAGCCGAGCCTCAAGGACCTCACCAGTAGCCGTGCGAGGTAGTTGAGCTGCCCGGCTGGATACATCACCACCGCGACGGTCGCGGTGCGCGATTCCAGCTGTGCGCCCCTGGCCAGTTCCTGCGTCAGGTCGTTTTCGAGGACTGCTGCCTGCTGCTGGAGTGACAGTGCCTCGTTCGGCTTCCACGCGGCGATGGTGGGCGAGGCTGCGTGCTGCCCGACGGTGAGTGCGCTGTGGCACAGCGTCATCAACGGTGCGTGAGTGGTGTGCGTCATGACCCCTCCTGGTTTCTCAGATGAGATCGTGAGCCAGTGCGCAGCGTTACGCTGATTTCCTGCGCCGAAGCCGGTTGGACCGGTCGCCATGGGTCCGCCTGTCACTTCCTTGTTCACCCCATTAAGGTGCTCTCGCCGTACAAGGCGATCTGGCCATCCGGATCCTCAGCATTTGAGGACATCCGCCTTAGCTATTAATTAAGTTCATTTGATGTCGGCTGGTGCGGGTAGCGTCCAAAGGAGATGATCGAGCTGGCCCATGCCTTGGGAGACCTGCCGGACGACCTCGTCCAGCCAGACTTCATTCGGTCTCGGTGGCGAGTTTGCACAGGTTCAGGGCGTTCGGCCCCCGGAGCTGATCATCGCCCCAGCGATGCCCAGGAGCCGGACCCGCAGAACTTCGTCAGGCAGTTTAGGTCGAGGCATTTGACGACCATATTGTAACGATGTTTTATAACGATGTTGCGAAATTTTTCGAGGAGGTCGTCGACGATGGCGCAGGTGGCGGTGGGCCGGTACACAGCCGAGGTGGATTCCCCCGGCGGGTGGTGTTCCTGAGTTGCAGTACTGGCGCAGCACCGAGGACCTGCTCGCCTTCGCGTCCGACTCGCATGCCCCCCATGCGGTCGCGTGGCGCGAGTTCAATCGTCGGATCAGCGCCAGTGGCGCCGTCGGCGTCTGGCACGAGACCTATGCGGTGGTGCCCGGAGGGCACGAGTGCATCTACGTGAACATGCCGCTGTTCAGGCTCGCCGCAGCAACCCGGTACGTCCTCGTCGGGCCGGGCACGACCAGTGCGGCTACCCGGCTGCGTCGTCCAGGTCCACGCACACCAGGCTCCATGGCTCGTCGAGCATGCGGGTCATGACGAGGGTGGCGCGACGGGTTCCGGTCAGCTTCAGCTTCAGCTTCAGCTTGCGGTGCAGTTCCTCGACGTTGCCGGCCAGGCCCCGGCGACGGATGTCGACCGCCCCGACGTCCAGCGCGCGCAACCGGCTGGAGAGCAGTTTCTCCTTCCACGGGGCGGACTCGATCACCCGCAGGGTCCGGGCGAACGGGGTGCGCACCGGGTGGTGGGCGGACAGGAAGGCGATCTGGTCGTCGATCTTCCAGTAGCCGGTGGC
>JBOHHD010000141.1:0-2660 GCA_050700515.1 Pseudonocardiaceae bacterium | reverse complement strand
CTCGCCAACCCAACGGGCTTCCGGGGTGAGGGTGAGGACAGCGACCTGTTGTGCGGGATCCGGGCGGAACAGTCCGGCTGACACGTCCGTCGGACGGGCATCTGCGGGGAGCACGGCCGGCTCGTCGAGGATCACGATGTGCTCGATGCGGTCCAGCCGAAACAGGCGAACCCCCTCGGCGCAGCGGCACCAGGCCTCAAGGTAGCTGCGACCCTCCATCAGCAGCAGCCGCATCGGATCGACGGTACGCTCACCCACGGTGTCCCGGGACGCGGTGTAATAGCGCATCTGCAGCGCGCGACGGTGATCAAGCCCGGCACGCACCACGGTCAGCGCGGCTTCCTCCCGGGTGGCCAGCCCGACCACCACACCATCGGCTTGGCCAGCCGCTGCTTCGATCTTGGCCAGGGCGCGGCGGACTGCGCCACCGTCCACCACACCAGGCGTGTCAGCAAGCGCCCGTAGGGCCACCACCAGCGCGGTCGCCTCCGCACCGGTGAGCCGCAACGGGCGGCGCATCCCGGCGTCGAAGGCCACGGTGACGGTGTCACCCTCGAAGGACAGGTCGATCAGATCTCCGGGCCCGTAGCCGGGCAGCCCGCACATCCACAACAACTCAAGATCACGCCGCAACTGTCGGGGGCTGATCTCGAAGTCGGCCGCGACCTCATCGATCGGCACACCTGGCCGGGCCAGCAGGTAAGGAACCAGGGCCAGCAACCGGGGAAGCCGCTCCGCAATTCCGGCCATCAGCCAACCCTTTCCGCCGCCGCGAGCAGCCGGGCTCGGACCGCGTCGGCCAGTGCGGCGGGTTCGACGACCGCGGCGTCGGGGCCGTACCCGGCGATCCACCGCGCGGCGATGTCCCAGCTCGGCAGTTCCATCCGCACCAGGTCACCGTCGACCCCGTCCACGGTCAGTGCACTCAGCACTGTTGCATGCCTGCGCAGGCCCTGCGCGCGTCCTTGCGCGAGCCACAGCCGGGCGGTGTGAGCGGCCGAGGGCGGTTCCGCGGAATCTGCCACGATCTTCAATAGATCCATCCCGTCAGGACGCGACACCGCAGCGGATCCGCCGACCGTGCGCACCGGACCGACGATCCGGGAGACCCGGAAGCACCGCGTCGCCTGCCGGTCCCGATCGTGGCCCACCACGTACCAGCGGCCTCGCCAGGACACCACACCCCACGGTTCGACGGTACGGACCGCAGGATCGGCGGCGGGGTGCTTACGATGCGGGAACGTCACCGCCTGGCCGGCCTGAACCGCCGAGATCAACGGGGTCAGCGCCGGTTCGGCGGCTCGTACCCGCGGTTCGACCACCGCGGGGTTGTCGGTATCCACCTCGACCCCAGCCGCGCGCAGTTTGCGCAGAGCTCCCTGCGCAGCACCGGCCAGCTGTGAGGAGTCCCACAACCGGGCGGCGAGCGCGACGGCGGCAGCCTCGTCGGGTTCGAGGTCGATGTCGGGTAACTCGTAGTCCCTGCGCGCGATGCGGTAACCCTCGCCCACATCGAAACCAGGGGTATGTCCCATCTCCAACGGGACGCCCAGCTCACGCAACTCGGCCTTGTCCCGCTCGAACATCCGGAAGAACGCCTCGTCGGAGGGAGTGTCCACATAACCGGGCACGATCCGCCGAATGCTCATCGCGGGCAGGTACTGGCGGCTGGACAGCAGGCAGAGCACCAGGTTGACCAGGCGTTCGGCGCGGGCTGATGACACGGGTGCAGCCTACGACTACTCGCAGCAACAGTGGGTCAGATGCCACTGACAAGTTTGCCGGGACAAGTTCTCGCGGGCGAGTTTCAGGCGGTGCGGGTCAGAGCGAGGCGATGAGCCGCTCCACACGCTCATCGACGGAGCGGAAGGGGTCCTTGCACAACACGGTCCGCTGTGCCTGATCGTTGAGTTTCAGGTGCACCCAGTCGACGGTGAAATCACGGCCGGCGGCCTGAGCTGCGGCGATGAAGTCCCCCCGCAGCTTGGCCCGGGTCGTCGCAGGCGGGCTGTCCTTCGCCGCCTCGATTTCACCGTCATCGGTCACCCGATCGACCAATGCCTTGCGCTGCAGGAGGTCGAACAGTCCCCGGCCGCGACGGATGTCGTGATAGGCCAGATCGAGCTGGGCGATTCGTGGGTTGGACAGGTCCATCTGATGCTTGGCACGGTAACGCTCGACCAGGCGGTGCTTGATCGCCCAGTCGATCTCTCGGTCGATCATGCTGAGGTTGTAGGACTCGACAGCGTCCAGAGTGCGACCCCACAACTCCATCACCCGGTCGGTGAGCGGGTCGGACCCTCGGCGGGTCACGTGCTCGACCGCCCGGGTGAAGTACTCCCGCTGGATGTCCAGTGCGGAGGCCTCCCGGCCACCGGCGAGACGCACGCCACGCCGACCGGTGAGATCGTGGCTGATCTCCCGAATCGCGCGGATCGGGTTGTCCAGCGTGAAGTCACGAAACGCGACGCCTTCCTCGACCATCTCCAACACCAGGTTGGCGGTGCCCACCTTGAGCAGGGTGGTGACCTCGGACATATTCGAGTCGCCGACGATGACGTGCAGCCGTCGGTAGCGCTCGGCGTCGGCGTGCGGCTCATCCCGGGTGTTGATGATCGGGCGCGATCGGGTGGTCGCCGAGGAGACCCCCTCCCAGATGT
>JBOHHD010000140.1:0-2171 GCA_050700515.1 Pseudonocardiaceae bacterium | reverse complement strand
ACCCTACGGCCCAGCCCTCACCGACCCGAGAGCCGAGCACGCCGGAATACCTGACCTGCGCACCATGCTCAGCCGCGACGAAAACCCCGAGCTGGACGGCCCCCCGATGACGCCCGCCGAACTCCGCGCCCGGCTCGATCAGTGCCAGGCCCACCGGGAGAGGTCGCGGTATTCCGCCCTCGTCACGGCCCTGCCGGAACTGCTCAACCACGGATTCGCCCTCGTCGCCGAAGCCCGTCCCGGCGCCGAAGCCGAGACGGCGTGGGCCCTGCTCGATGACACCTACGAATTCGCCAACGTCGCCAGCCTCCGGTTCGGCTATTACGACCTCGGCGCGCTGGCCGCCCGATGCGGTCGCGATGCCGCCGCGAAAACGGGTGACCCGCTGCGTGCCGCCGTGGCCGGCTCCCGTTACTGCAGCGTGCAGCTTCAACGCGGTGATTACACCGGCGTGCTCCGGGCGACCGGCCGGGGCCATGCCCTGCTCGACGGCGAACGTTCACCGGCCGCCCAGGCGGTACGCGCAGTGCTGCATTTGCGCCAAGCGTCCGTGCACGCTCGGCAGGGCGCGCTCGACCGCGCCGATGAACACATCGACGAGGCCCGGCGACTGGTGTCCGCCGGCGTGCCTGCCAACCCCTTCCACGGCGTGCTCGCGAACCTGGCCAACGTCGACATCCACTACGTCAGTGCACCGGTCCAGCTCTCCGACGGCACCACCGCAGTCGCCCGAGCCGAACAGGTGCGGTTCCCCGCCGATACCCAGCCCTCCCGGGTCGGCCATCACTGGATCAACGTCGCCCGCGCCTGGACCCTGCACGGCGATCGCACCAAAGCCCTCGACGCGCTCAAACAGGCCCGCACCGTTACCCCCCAGCAGACCCGCTACTCCGCCAACGTCCACGAAACGGTACGGATTCTGGCCGAACGCGACCGCCGGGCCAACGACACCCTGGCCGGCTTCGCCCGCTGGGTCGGCCTGACAATCTGAGCGCCAGACGCTACGACGAGTAGGGAGACAAGCCCGTGGGCAGGCATGGCAAAGAGGACTTCACCAAGGACGGTCAGCCCATTCCTCCGCAGCAGCCCCCGAATCCGAACCCGAAGCCGAGCCCGATCCCTCCCCCGCCCGATCCCAACAAACACGACAGGTGATCATCCGTGGTTGCCGATCCGGTGGAGCTGCGGCGGCGGATGGTGGATGCGGTCGTGACCGATGAGCACGTGCGGGCGTGGTGGTCGGCGTTCCAGCCGTGGCGCGAGGCGATAACGGCGGTGCCCCGGCATCAGTTCATCGGCGACACCGTGTGGGTCGAGCATGACGAGGACGGCCCGCCGACGCTGGTGCCCTTGTCTCGAGAGCGGGACCCGGATCGGTGGCTGGAGCTAGCCTACGACGCTGGTGAAGCCGTGGTCACTCAGGTCGACAATGGGCGTCCGGAGTGGGCGGAGCTGGGTGGGTCGGTACCGACCAGCTCGGCGTCGTGTCCGATCACCGTCGCGATGATGCTGGCCGCGCTGGACGTCCAGGAAGGGCATCGGGTGCTGGAGATCGGCACGGGGACCGGCTACAACGCCGCGTTGCTGGCGTACCGGCTCGGGGCCGGGCAGGTGACCAGCATCGAGGTTGATCCTGACCTCGCCTCACAGGCACGCACAGCGCTGGCGGGCATCGGCTTGGCCGAGGTGACCGTGGTGACCGGCGACGGCGCACTCGGCTATACCCCCGGGGCCGAGTACGACCGGGTGATCGCCACAGCGGCCTGCAACCAGATCCCCTACCCCTGGGTGGAGCAGACCCGCCCCGGCGGGCGGGTGCTGCTGCCGTGGGCCAATACCTACACCGGGGCGCTGGTGGCGTTGACGGTCGCCGAGGACGGCACGGCCGCTGGCACGGTCGTGGGCGAGAGCAGTTTTCTGTGGCTGCGCGAGCAACACCAGCGACGCGGCACCGTCCAAGCCGTCGTCGGCGACGACGAAAACCGCGCTGACGCCTGCGTCACCCGCCTCCACCCGTACTGGGTCACCGGACCCCACGGTGCACGGATCGCGATCGGCGAACGGGTCGCGGGATGCCAATGGCGCTACTGGCCCTGGGAACCCCATGATCCGGTGGGGGTGCTCTGGCTGATCGACACCCGGTCACGCTCCTGGGCCAAACTCAGCCACAC
>JBOHHD010000139.1:0-1879 GCA_050700515.1 Pseudonocardiaceae bacterium | reverse complement strand
CCACCCCGGAACCGCGGTCACCCCCCGGAGGAGCGCGAAGCCCAGACGGTGAGCCGTCTCCGCGGGGACGTGCCGGAAGAAGATCGAGAACAGCAGCTTGTACATGGTCCTCCGCAAACAGTCATCATAACCGTTTGACGATATATCCGCGGTCAGTCTCGCGCGGACTGCGATCCACTTCATGCGGGGCGGTCGCGATAGCCGAGCGGAACGCAACCTGATCACCCGGCTGAGCGTGCGCAAGAGACTGCCACAGTAAGAGCGGCAGCATCCCGTAGCAGGCCCTGCGTTATGCTTTGCGGATGGAATGGACACCGGCCCGGATCCGCCTGTTTCGTGACGTGGGACTGTGCCTGTCTCAGCCTCAGTTCGCGAAAAAACTGGGGTTTGCCTCGCGAACGATCGGCAACGCCGAACGCGGCACCCATCCGCCGAGCCTGGCGGTGCGGCGCGCGCTGGACCACGCCCTGGAGCAAGCCTCCGAAATACAGCGCAATCGCTTCTTCGCCGCCGTGGCCGTGTTACCAGAAACTTGTGCTGCCCAAGACCCAAAGACACGGCACGGCTTCGCTCCCCCACCAGTTCACCGCACGCCTCGGCGATATGAGCAGCGCTTCGAGACGCTCGTGACATCCGCCGACGACTCGGCCTTCGGCTGGTTTCGCACGCAGTGCTTGCGCTCGACAGCCACCCGAGCAGTAGGCATGACAGACGTGCTGGTGATTCGGAAGATGACTCAAACGTTCCGTAAGCTGGACAACCGCTTCGGCGGGGGCCGCACCCGATCGGCCGTCATCAACTACCTTGTCTCGGACGTGCTCCCCTTGCTGCGGGAAGGTAAGTACAGCGACGGCGTGCGGCGTGAGCTGTTCACAGCGGTGGCTGAATTAGATCAGGTCGCCGGATGGACCGGGTATGACATGGGTGACGGTGATTCCGGTCGCCGTCACCTCCGGCGAGCGATGCGGTTGTGTCAGGACGTCGGTGACGACGCTCTTGCGGGCGAGATGCTGGCCGGGATGAGCCATCAGGCTGCTTTCGTGCACCAACCCGCCATAGCGCTGGACCTGGCACGGGCAGCCAAGGACCATGGCCAGCGGGCGGGCGTTCCGGCGCTGGTCGCCGAGGCGTCCGTGATGGAAGCGCACGCGCTCGCGCTGGTGAAGGACGTGAATGGGTGCTTGGCCGCCCTTCACGAATCGGAACGGGCCTTCGCAGCCGCTGAGGAACGGGACCGCCCGAACTGGCTCGGGTACTTCGACAGCGCATACCTCGCAGCGAAGTTCGGGCGCTGCTTCCGCGACCTCGGGCGTCCCACCGAAGCAGAACGGTTCGCCCGACGCTCGCTGGACATGACCGAAGGTTACGAGCGGGGCAAGCTGTTCAACCTGGTACTCCTGGCCTCCGTGTTGGCGGATCAGCGCAAGGTGGAAGAAGCCTGCCAGACCGCTTCAGCAGCACTGTGCATCGCCCACGACGTCCAGTCGGTGCGGATCACCACCGACCTGGCCGACCTGTCCCTGCGTCTCGCGCCGTTGCGGGCCGATCCGGCGGTGCGACTGCTCAACGAGGAAATGAGAGCGGCCGGAGTCCTGGTTCAGGGAGCCTGACCAGCGTGGAACGCCAGGACGTGGAGCAGCCCGATCTGGGTACCGGCCCCGATGATCTCCCCCCGGGCGATGCGGTCCCGAACCGAGTCCAAGCCGATCCACTCGACCCGGGCTGCCTCGTTGATGTCGGCAGGCCAGCCGGTGTCCTCGGCGCCCTCACCCAGGAACACCAGGTTCTCGAAGTCCGCGCTGCCGGCCAGCGGCTGAAACCGGGTCAGCAACCTGATGCCGCGGGGCCGCCAGCCGGTCTCCTCCTGCACCTCACGAGC
>JBOHHD010000138.1:0-2095 GCA_050700515.1 Pseudonocardiaceae bacterium | reverse complement strand
ACACTTCGCCGGTCATCGCAGATTAGAACCGCGGTCACGGGAGGGCTCCTTTCGTGCAGCCGAGTGATTTCCCCACCTCCCCTATCGGTCGTGCGGGGCTGGACCTTGACACGATCTGATGGAAATTCCGTTAAGAACCCGAACAGGACTACTCCGAACGGCCGCAACCACCGAAGTGGAGCAACGCACACTGTACCCAGTGTGAGCGGATCACGGCAGTACCGCAGCTCCGACACGACGGATGAGGGACGCTACACCTTGGGCTTCGACCGCTTAACGATAAGTGAGGAACGTGACTACGAGGCGTCATACCACTCCGCTGATGTCGACCGATGTCCGTAGACGCGAAGGTCCCCCGCGCGTCGTCGGGCGATGCGCGGGGGACCTTCCCGGGTGCCCGATCCTCCATAACAGGCAGCCGGTGTGCGTGTGTTCGCCTACATACCGTGACCGTGGCCGTGTCCGTGGCCCTGCCCACCTGCCGCGGCCACCTCCGGCTTGTCCACCACAGCGCTCTCGGTGGTGAGCAGCATCCGGGCGATCGAGGCCGCGTTGACGATCGCGGAACGGGTTACCTTCACCGGGTCCACAATCCCCGCGGCGACCAGATCACCGTAGGTCCGCTCCTCGGCGTCGAAGCCGTGCCCCCAGTCCAACTCCCGCACCTTGGCGACCACCACGGAGCCCTCAAGACCCGCGTTGGTCACGATCCAGCGCAACGGAGCAGCGCTGGCGGCCCGGACGATGTCGACGCCGGTGAGCTCATCGCCGTGCAGAGCCAGGTCACCGAGCGAGTCGGCCGCGTGCAGGAGCGCTATGCCGCCGCCAGGGACGATGCCCTCCTCCACCGCGGCACGGGTGGCCGACACAGCGTCCTCGATCCTGGCCTTGCGCTCCTTGAGCTCGGTCTCGGTGGCGGCACCGACCTTGATGACGGCGACACCTCCGACGAGCTTGGCCAGCCGCTCGGCAAGCTTCTCGCGGTCCCACTCGGAATCGGTGTTCTCGATCTCGCGGCGGATCTGCGCGGCGCGGGCCGCCACCTCGGACTGTTCACCACCGCCGTCGACGATGGTGGTGGTGTCCTTGGTCACCACGATCCGCCGGGCCTGGCCGAGCACCTCAAGCCCCACCTCGGAGAGCACCAGACCGACCTCTGGATTGACCACCCGGGCTCCGGTGACGACGGCCAAGTCGTCCAGGAACGCCTTACGGCGGTCACCGAAGAACGGCGCCTTCACCGCGACAACCGAAAGCGTCTTGCGGACCGCGTTGACCACCAGGGTGGACAGCGCTTCGCCCTCGATGTCCTCAGCCACGATCAACAATGGCCGGCCGGCCTGCCCTACCTTTTCCAGCAGCGGCAGCAGGTCCATGATGGAGGATATCTTGTCCCGGTGCAGCAGGACGGAAGCATTCTCCAGCACCGCCTCCATCCGCTCGGAGTCGGTGACGAAATAGGGCGAAACGTAGCCCTTGTCGAAGGCCAGCCCCTCGGTGATTTCCAGCTCAGTGGCCAGTGTGGAGGATTCCTCCACCGTGATGACGCCGTCTTCACCGACCTCGGTCATCGCCTCGCCGACCAGCGCACCGATCTTCGAATCACGCGAGGACACCGTGGCGACCTGAGCGATCGACTCCTGACCCTGCACGGGAGTGGCCTTGGACTTCAGCACCTCGGCGACCGCATCGGCGGCGGCGGCGATGCCGCGTCCGAGTGCGGTCGGGTTGGCGCCCGCAGCCACGTTGCGCAATCCCGCGCGGACCATTGCCTGGGCCAACACGGTGGCGGTGGTGGTGCCGTCACCGGCCACGTCATTGGTTTTCGTGGCCACGCTCTTGGCGAGCTGGGCACCGAGATTCTCGAAGGGGTCGGTCAACTCGATTTCCCGTGCGATCGTCACACCATCCGTGGTGATCGCAGGACCGCCGAATTTTCTGTCCAGTACTACATGCCTGCCACGCGGACCGAGTGTGACCTTGACCGCGTCGGCGAGCTGGTCGACGCCACGCTCGAGCGCCCGCCGCGCGGTCTCGTCGAACGTGATCTGTTTGGGCATTGTCTGCCTTCCTCACGTGCGGACTCTGGGGATCA
>JBOHHD010000137.1:0-3155 GCA_050700515.1 Pseudonocardiaceae bacterium | reverse complement strand
GTACCGCGCTGGGCAGGGCGATGGCGAATCCCACCATCCGGAGCACGCGGACTGAGGGGGTCCAGAGCGGGCACTTCCACCCGGCGCCGCCTCGCGCTTTGGCAGCCTGGGTGATGTGCTGGTTGCGTGGTCGGCGGGTCCGGGGTCGCCGGCCTGGTCACCGAAGGACGGATTGTTATGGTGTCGGGAGAAACCGGAGAGGTGACCTGGTGAACACCGAGCAGCCCAGGCCCTCGTTCCGCGCGAAGCCCCCGACCGAGGTGGTTCGAGATGCACTGGCGATGGCGACTCGAAAGCGCCGTGAGGGTTGCGACCCCTGCGTTGACGCGTATCTGAATCTCGCCCGCAAAAATGGCGCGACGGACGAAGAGATCGCGGCGGCCGTGCACAACGACAAACCTAGATCATGAGATTTGGCCGGGTACTTCATAAAGGAGAGCAATGACATCGCCGGGGAAGAAGCGTGTCCTCAGTGGTATTACCGCGACCGGGCGCCTGCACATCGGCAACTACATCGGCGCGATCAGTCTGTGGGCGGAGAACCAGAACCAGTATGAGAATTTTCTGTTCGTCGCCGACCTGCACGCGCTGACCATTCCCGAGGCAGTCCGGGGAAGCAATCTCCGAGCGAGGGTTGAGGAAATCTTCGCGTTGTACATCGCCTGCGGCCTCGATCCCGAACAGTCCACACTGTTCATCCAGTCGGAGGTGCGCGAGCACGCCGAACTGAGCTGGCTGATGACCTGCGCGACCCCGGTATCGTGGCTGGAACGCTCGACCCAATTCAAGACCAAAGGCAAGATCGCCGACGTGGACGCCGGTGTCGGGGCCGGATTGTTGTGCTACCCGTCCCTACAAGCCGCCGACATCCTGCTCTACGACGCCGACCGTGTCCCGGTCGGCGCCGACCAGCAGCAGCACGTCGAGATCAGCCGGGACATCGCCAAGCGGTTCAACGCGCTGTTCGGCCACACGTTCACGGTTCCCGACGTGATCATCCGAGCGTCCGGGAGCAGGATCATGGGCTTGGACGACCCGACGGCGAAGATGAGCAAAAGCCTCGCCGAGCGGCAACCCGGCCACGCCATCGCCCTGCTCGATCCACCGAAGCAGGCCCGCAAGGCCATCATGCGCGCGGTCACCGATTCCCGGCCGACCATCGACTTCGCCGACGGACTCGCGCCGGGGGTGGACAACCTCCTCACCATCTTGGAGTGCCTGACCACGACCAGCCGCGAACAGAGCCAGGAACAGTTCGACGGTGCCCAGTACGGGGCGCTGAAGGGAGCCGTCGCGGACGTGGTGGTCGAGCGACTGACCGACATCCAGCGCCGTTACCACGAAATCGTCGACGACCGCGGCCAGCTCAACAAACTGCTCGCCCGGGGCGCCGATCGGGCTCGCGCCATCGCTGCGGACAAGCTGGCCCAGGCATATCGCTCCTGCGGACTCCGATCATGATTCCCGTCATCACCGATCCGGCGCAAATCCGAGAACACATCACCGCGTTCACCGAGCAGGGCTACGCCCACTTCCACGGTGCCTACAACGCGGCCCGGATAGGGATGTTCCACGAACTCTACGAGCGGGCGGTGGCCGACTGGCGATTCACCAACGGGGCCGAGGACCATCCGGGTGCGGTGGCCGGCCTATTGGAGCGCTTTCCCCGTGAGGTGTTCCCCGCCCTGACCCATCCGGTACTTCTCGGCTTCGCCGAGACCGTCATGGGTCCCTTCGTCCAGCTCGACAGCTGCGTGCTCAACGGTGACCCGCCGGTCAGCCCCGACCAGCACGGCCAGCCGGTCATGTGGCATCGCGACCGATTCGGATCGGTACCGCTCGGAGGGTACGTGCGTCCGGCCAGCATCGTTTTCCTGTGCTACCTCCAGCAAATGACCGACACCGTGGGTCCACTCCGTGTGATCCCGGCTTCACACCGCCGGTCACGCCTGCTATCAGACGGCGAGCTGCACACCCCGCTGCCCGACGAGGTACTGATGCGGGCCGAGCCGGGCGACGTGGTGGCCATCCACCACAACCTGCTGCACTCAGGAACCCACAACACCAGCGACCGCGACCGCCGGTTCTTTGGCTTCATCTACAATTTGTCGACCTTCCGGCAGGAAGATAACTTCGCCGGACCGAATTGTCGCGCACTCCTCGAGTCCGCCGAGCGCACCAACGACCGTCGGCTTCTGCGGCTCCTCGGCGAGGACCCACTGATCTTCCCGAGACAGAACAGCGGCTTCACCAGCGACCACCAACACGACTGGCAGCGCTGGCACAATGAAGACGCCGAGTTCGCCCGTGAGGCCGCCGACGTCGCCACAAGCTCGCACCGGGCACGATCCGTGCTGGCTATTCCGCAATAACGTCAGCAACCCCTGGGCCACTGCCGAGATAGCTCTCTACAACATGACCTTCGTCTGCGAGCTGACCCACACGATGTTCGACGAGGTCCTCGGCAGCTGCGTGATCAACTATGACGGCGTGAAACTAGACTTCAACGCCGACTAGCCAGAACTGGATTACCGCACCGAGATCGCCTGCCGTACCCTTGATATCAAGGACTGATGAACTGCGCACGCCTACAAGGCAGCCCGGAACAAGAACGTCGAAGCGGGCAAGGACGACCTGGACGCCGGCATCAACATGGGGCTCTACAACTACCCGGTCCTGATGGCTGCCGACATCCTGCTCATGGACTCCGATGTGGTGCCGGTCGGCAAGGACCAGTCGCAGCACGTCGAGTACGCCGCCGAGATCGCCAGCTCATTCAACCACCTGTTCGGCGCGCACCATAAGCTGAAGATCCCCCAGCTCGTCCTGGACGCCCTGATGGAGCCCGGCGGCGAACTGGACGACGTGCTCACCGCCGGAGCCGAGAGGGCACGCGCGCGGGCTCGGGTCGTGCTGATGAACGTTCGTGAAGCCACCGGCATCCAGTGAGGAACCTCGTCAGTGGTCGCTGCCACCGTTCTAGCCACGCCACGTCGCACGAAGAGCAGCGCGTAACAGCAGGATCCTTTGGTTCGTACCGGTCGGTTCTGATCAACCCGAAAATTACTGGAGCTCGCCGGAAAAAACTGATCCACAGCCTCCGTTCGGGACTGGAGCCCCCTGACGACTCAGTGATTCCTGTTCGCGTGGTCGAA
>JBOHHD010000136.1:0-3131 GCA_050700515.1 Pseudonocardiaceae bacterium | reverse complement strand
GCAGCACCAGGCAGGCGATGTTGACCAGGGTGAAGACCGCCAGCAGCAGTAGGGACGTGGTACCCGCCAGGTTGGCCAGCGGGACGAAGCTCACCAGCACCACGGCGATCGCGCTGGTGAACATGATCGAGACCCAGGGGGTACGCCGGGTGGGATGTACGGTGCCCAGCACCCGCGGGATGATCCGTTCCCGCGACATCCCGTAGACCAGTCGACTGGCCATCAACATGTTGATCAGTGCTGAGTTGATCACTGCAAAGAGCCCGATGACGGCGAAGAGGCCCAGCGGAAAGCCGGGTGCTCCGATGCTCACAACCTCGAGCAGCGCGCCGCTCGTCACCTCGGCCAACCGCTCCGCGGGCACCAAGAGCGATGACGTGATCGCGACCAGCACGTAGATCAGACCGGCGACGCCCATGCCGAGCAACATGGCGCGCGGGAAGATCTTGGTCGGATTCCTGCACTCCTCGGCCATGTTCACCGAGTCCTCGAAACCGACCATCGCGAAGAAGGCCAGTGCGGTGGCCGAAGTGATCGCCAGCAGCACGCCGGAGTCGGCCGTGTCGATCTGGGTGAGGCGACTGGGCTCGCCCTGGCCGGCGCCGACGGCGTAGACGCCAATGGCGATGATGATGAGCAACCCGGACAGCTCAATGCAGGTGAGCACCACATTGGCTTTGAGCGATTCACCGACGCCCCGAAAGTTGACCAGGGCGAGCAGCAGGATGAAGACGATCGCGACGGCCCAGGTGGGCAGCGTGAGAAATTCCTTGAGATAGGTCCTGCCGAATGCGATGGCCGCCGAGGAAGCACTAGTGATGCCCGAACTCATCACAGCGAAGGCAACAATGAAGGTGAGGAAGGGAATTCCGAACGCCCGGTTGGTGTACAGCGCGGCCCCGGCTGCTTGGGGATACTTCCCTACCAGTTCAAGGTAGCTGAAAGCGGTGAGAAATGCCACCAGGAATGCCCCGACAAAGGGTATCCACAACGCACCGCCGATCTGTCCGGCGACGCTTCCAGTCAATGCATAGATCCCGGTACCCAGAATGTCACCGATAACGAAGAAAAATAGTAGCTTCGGGCCAATCACTCTTTTCAGCTCGGTCGTACCTGCACTGTCCGAGGTTGTCGTGCCCGACGTCGCGTCGCTCATACCGAGCAGTCTGCTACCCAGCGCAGCCGCCCTCGCACAGGGGGCCGCAGCGCCGATCACGGAGCCAGTCGCTGCACCAACCACTCACCATCATCGTTGCTGCGGTAGCGCAGCCGATCATGCATCCGGTTCGGCCTGCCCTGCCAGAACTCCACGCTCACCGGCCGGATCCGGATCCCGCCCCAGTGCGGCGGCAACGGCACTCGCTCGGCGTCGGCGAAGCGCCGGGCCACCTGCTCCAGCGCGACGTCGAGAGCGCGCCGGTTGGCCACCACAGCGGACTGGGCCGATGCCCACGCTCCCAGTTGGGCCCCGCGCGGCCGGGTCTCCCAGTAAGCGAGGCTCTCCTCTCGGCCGACCTTCTCGATGGGCCCGCGCAGATGTGCCTGCCGGTGCTGCCCAAGCCAGGAGAAGGTCGCCGCCGCGAAGCGGGTGGCGTTGAGATCGTGCATCTTGCGAGAAGTGAAGTTGGTGTAGAAGACCACCCCTCGCGCGTCGAGTCCCTTGGCGAGCACGGTTCGCGAGCTGGGCAGCCCCTCGGCGTCAGCGGTGGCCAGCACCATCGCGTTGGGCTCGGCCACATCCGCGCTGAGGGCGTCGTGCAACCAGTTCGCGAGCTGTTCATGCCAGGTGGGGGCGAGGTGTTCAGCATCCAGTTCGTCCGCGGGGTAGGCGACCCGCATCGCAGGCAGCTCGGCGACCCACTGCTGTTGCACCTGACCAACCCCCACTTCGCACGCTCCCGATTCCGAGGTTTGATTCCTCCGAAAATACGGGTTCGCCGCCCTCACCGACACCCCTGCGAGCGCGTTCCGTGACGCAGGCCACCAGGGAATACATTGCATTGAGGTAACCATAGGGGCACTGTTCATCCCAGCCGCGCGACGCCGCACTGTTGGCGCCCGCCCCAAACGTCGGCAAGTCGGTCCACCGCGCGTGCCCAGCCGGGGGGCTGAGCGTGCAAGGAGGACGGGCATGACAGCGTCGAAGACACTGACGTCAGCGACAACGCTAGCGTCGAACACACCAATGACGACGGAGGCCGCAACCGACTTCAAGCCGGGGTTGGAGGGCGTCGTCGCCTTCCACACCGAGATCGCCGAACCGGATCGGGCCGGCGGTGCGCTGCGCTATCGCGGCGTGGACATCGAGGACCTCGTCGGTCACGTGACCTTCGGGGATGTGTGGGCCTTGCTCACCGACGGTCGCTTCGGCCGCGGCCTGCCCCCCGCCGAGCCATTCCCCCTGCCGGTACATACCGGCGACGTCCGGGTCGACGTGCAGGCCGCGCTGGCCATGCTGGCCCCGATCTGGGGATACCGCCCACTGCTCGACAGCACCGACACCGAGGCCCGCGCGGAACTGGCCAGGGCATCGGTGATGGCGCTTTCCTACGTGGCGCAGTCCGCCCGGGGGATCCACCAGCCCGCCGTCCCGCAACGCCGGATCGACGAGTGCTCCACCATCACCGAGCGGTTCATGACCCGGTGGCGCGGCGAGCCCGATCCGGCGCACGTCAAGGCCGTGGACGCGTACTGGGTATCGGCCGCCGAGCACGGGCTCAATGCCTCGACGTTCACCGCCCGGGTGATCGCCTCCACCGGTGCCGACGTCGCCGCCTGCCTCTCCGGGGCGATCGGTGCGATGTCCGGCCCGCTGCACGGCGGCGCGCCGGCCAGGGTGTTGCCGATGATCGAGGAGACGGAGCGCACCGGGGATGCCGTCTCGGTCGTGCGCCGGGTGCTGGACCGGGGCGAACGGCTGATGGGCTTCGGCCACCGGGTGTACCGGGTCGAAGACCCGAGGGCCCGAGTGCTGCGCCGGACCTGTCGGGAGCTCAGCGCGCCGCGGTATGACGTCGCGATGGCGCTGGAGCAGGCCGCGCTGGAGGAGCTGCACGAGCGGCGGCCGGACCGGGTCATCGAGACCAACGTTGAATTCTGGGCTGCGGTGATCCTCGATTTCGCGCAGGTTC
>JBOHHD010000135.1:0-3874 GCA_050700515.1 Pseudonocardiaceae bacterium | reverse complement strand
GCCGCTGCCGCCGCGTTCGCCGCGTACGCGGCTGACACCGCGTCCGCCACGCTGCGGATCGAGGGCTTCACCAGCGAGCGGGCCAAGCAGCTGGGGATGTCGCCGGACGCGTTCGCGCAGCTGGTGTTCCAGCTCGCCCACCAGCGGGCGAAGGGTCACCTGGGTGCGACGTATGAGTCGATCGCCACCCGGCACTTCCGGCACGGGCGCACCGAGGCGATGCGCGTCGTCACCCCCGAGGTGGTGCGGTTCGTGGCCGCGATGGACGACCCGGGAGCCGATGACCAGACCCGCCGGGCGGCGTTTCGGGCCGCGGCGCAGAAGCATGTGCAACGCGCCAAGCAGTGCCAGGCGGGACAGGCTCCCGAGCAGCACCTGTGGGAGCTGCAGCTGATCCAGCAGCGCCGCGGCGCGGAGCTCGGCGTCACCGAGCCGCTCGCCCTGTACGAGTCGCCGGGTTGGTTGACGATGCGGGACGACTACCTGAGCACCAGCGCCGTATCGTCAGCCCACATCCAGTTCTTCGGGTTCGGGTCGACCAGCCGCAAGTGCATCGGTATCGGCTACGCGTTGCTCCCCGACCGTTTTTATCTCTACCTGAGCACGCCGCGTGCGGTGAGCGGCCAGATGTCGGTGTTCGCCGACAAACTCCCGGAAGCGGTTCGCGAGCTGGCGGACCTGCTCGCCAGCGAACATGATGGGTGATCGGGACTCAGCGGCCCAAGGGGTTCCGGTGCCCGCGGGGCCGGGAGCCCGGGTGCCGGTGTCCGACGGCGCGCCGTTGATCGGCGATCAGAAGGCGGACTTCACCGCGATCTACAACCAGCCGGATCCGCGGGCGTACTTCCGCACCCTGAAGGGTCTGGAGTATCAGGTCCCGCAGCAGGCGCTGCCCGTGGTCGAGGCGGTGCTCGCCGCCTCGGCGCGGTCGGGTCGCCCCCGGACGGTCCTCGACGTCTGCTGCTCCTACGGGATCAATGCCGCGTTGCTGCGCTGCCAGGTGGATCTGGACGAGATCAGCGCGCGCTGCACCGATCCGGCCCTGGCCGCGCCGGCTCCCGGCGACCTGATCAAGGCCGACGCCGCGTTCTACGCCGATCGGCTGCGCCGCCCCGACCTCACAGTGTTCGGCCTGGACGTCTCGACACCCGCGATCGAGTACGCCGTCCGGTCGGGCCTGTTGGCCCAGGGCTGGGCCGAGAATCTGGAGACGGCCGACCCGTCCCCGGCCCTGGCCGCCGGGGTCCGGGACGTCGGCGTGATCATCTCTACTGGAGGGGTGGGATACGTCCGGCACCGGACTTTCGACCGGCTCCTCCAGGTTGTCCGGGATCCGCACGACCTCTGGATGGTGATCTTCGTGTTGCGGGTCTTCGCCTACGAGGAGATCGCCGCCACGTTCGCCAGGTACGGCCTGGTCACCGAGCAGGTGCCGGGACGGACGTTCCGGCAGCGGCGCTTCGCCGACCGCGCGGAGTACGAGGCGGCCAACCACGACGTCGTCCTGCGCGGCCTGGACCCGACCGGCAAGGAAGCGGCGGGCTGGTACCACGCCGACTGCTTCCTCACCCGCCCGGCCGCCGCGGCCGCGCAGACACCGCTGGCCGAACTCCTTGCCGGGGTTGCGCCCGAGAGCGGTCCAGGAACCAGCCCAATTCGAGCAGGCTCTCCCTGGTCAGGCGCTGCGCGGAGGGTGGCGGACGACTTGGGAGACCCGGCCGGGACTGAGGCCTAGTAAGTCGGCCACGTCTCGCACCGACACACCTTCGGCGACCAGCCCGCGTGCCATCTCGTCGACCCTGGCCCGCACGTCGGCCAGCCGACGGGTCAGCTCCTCGCGGGCCTCCGCGAGATCACGAGCCTGCGCGGCGCCGGCGATCCGCACCTCATCGCGTATGTCGAGGTCGTCGAGCGATGCGACGCCGAGCTCATCGAGCCAGAGCTCGGCAGCATCGATGATCTCGCGACGTGCGGAGGCATAGGAGCGCGCCCAGGTATGGCAGCGTGGCTCTTCCGCGAGATGGACGAGCCATCGGCCCTGGCCGTCGCGTTCGTAGACGGCTGTGACGGTCACCATGGTGCTCACCTCCGTAGCCAATCGGTGCCCAGGCAGTGGCGAAGCTGCTCTTCGATCTTGTTGAGCGTGTCGTTCGGGATATCGCCGGGGTGCCATGAAACGGTTGTCGAGCAATGGCCGTCGACGATGTAGCGCCGGTGTGAGCCTTTGCTGAGGCACTCGTCCACGTCAAGTCGCTGGACATGGGCCGCCTTGCGGATTCGCTTCACCACCTCTCGCGCGTTCACGAGGCTACCGTATACCGACTAAACATCAAGTGTGAAGCGGGTGAACGGTTAGATGAAACCTGCCTGCGTCGCGCTGCTCGATCTGTACGGTGTGGTCGATCCGCAGCGGTACGATTTTTGCCAACGCAACGTGGAAGGTCCGCCATCCTAATACGGCAGATGCGCCAGGCAGGAGTCGGGAATGCGCCGGACGATCGAGCGGCACCTCGGTGAGCGGGTGCTGGCTGCGCTGGATGAGTACCGGGAACTTCCCGACGCGGACCTCGTCACGGGTCTCACGGGTTGCGGAAGATCGCGTGTGTACCGATGCGGCGCCAGACGACGTGCGGCTCGCCGGGGACCTGCTCAGGACCGTACTGCCAGGTAGCGCGTCCGTCGGGAGCCCAGGTCAGCTCCCACACGTCGGTGGTGCTCTGCACCCGTTTGATCCGTAGTCCAGGCCGGAAGCCACGAGCGGAGCGTAGGTCTTCCATCAGTGCGTCCCGAGCGCGGAGGAAAGCCTCCCGCTGATCCGCGGTCAGCCGCCGATAGTCATCCAGAAATCGCGTGAGAACGTCGAACGTGGGCACCTCAGCCGGGGTGCCCACTGGTGCTGGAAGTGGCCTGCTCGGGTAGCGGGATGCCGGCCAGGTGCGCGTCCATCTCCGCTGCCGAATGGAACCTCACAAGCCGGCCAGCCACGAGGTCGGCATCGGCATCGACCTCCCCGGCCTGCCACTGGGGGGTCCAATACCACGCCTGGTCGAGCGCGGCGAGCTGGTGGGTGATGCGGTCGAGCTGTACCTCCGCGTTACCGCGCGCGCGCTCCGCGCGCTTCGCTGCGCGGGCTGCGGTGGCTGCGGTGAACAATGCGATAACGCTCGCCCCGAGGGAGAGCGCGGCGGCGATCAGTGCTGCGTCCACATGTCAATCATGCCGCAGTGTGCGGTGGAATGACACCGGGTCCACCGTGTCGTTCTGCTGGATTCCGCTGGTCATTCGGCATCCGCGAGGATCGCTCGCGCCATCCTGACCGCCTCGGTAGTGGACAGTCGGACCCCCAGCTTGTCGGCGCCGTGCGGGTAAATCGCCGATGTCCCGCTGAGTTCGCGCACCACGACGAGCGAGCACTGGGCGTCGTCATCGGTGCGCCGTCCGTCCAGCACGATCCGGCCTGCCTCGTTCTGCCGTTGCATCACTGTGGGTGTGTCCATCACGCGGTCCCCTTGTGTCGTGCGGAGGCGCCGCCCGGCCGGGTGCACCGGGCCGGGCGGCCACGCCGCCGTTGCATGGGACAGAGCTTCGCGGCCCCCGACGACATGTGCAGCTACGCTGCGCGCCTAGTATGCTTCTATCTGTTCATTAGACGCAAGGTATGCAGAAGCATTTTAATAGCAGCGTTGACCGCTGTCCTGGAGGAGGTTGGTTGCGATGACGCCGACGATCCGGCTACGCCGTCTGGCCGCGGAGATGCGACGGCTGCGGGAGTCCCACGGGATGGTCCGGGAGCAGGTCAGCGAGCGGACCGGGATGAACGAGGCGACGATCTACCGGCTGGAGACCGCCCGCGTCCGGCGCCCGCAGAAGCGGA
>JBOHHD010000134.1:0-1874 GCA_050700515.1 Pseudonocardiaceae bacterium | reverse complement strand
TGGACACCATCCCCGACGACTTCCCCGATCCCTCCGCCATCCACCACCTCATCGAAAGCTGACGCATCCGGTACTGGCCCAGAGTAAGCGCCGTCCTCGCCAGTGGCGCTGGCCCCGGTTGGTAGCGGTTAGCGGCGCTCCATAGCTGGGTTGGTGGTTGAAGAGCGGCCAACTGACCAGTGCAGCTTGAAGTCGTCCATCGTGCGGCCCACGTGCACCCGGCGCCACCCGCTCGCCGGGGTCGCGCTGGCGTGCGCGCGTCGCGATGGCTGTCGGTCGTTGCCTTCTGTTGTCCTCTGCTCTCCAACATCACCGTTTTGGCTCAGAGGGATCTACGGTGAGCCGATCAATCGGAGGGGAGTACGCGGGATGATCGAGCAGGAGCCGCCCCGGACGCGGCTGGAGCAGTTGCTGCGGCAACGGCACCTCACACTGGAGCAGTTCCGGAAGAATTACCAGCGGGCCGCCAAAGGGACCGTGCTCAGTGAGCGCCAGGCGTACCGGTGGGTCGCCGGAGAACTAAGTGGGCTGCCCTGCCCGGCGGCGCAGGGCACACTGGAGGAGATGTTCGGCGAGTCGGTGACTCGACTGTTGGGCCCGCCCTACGGCATCGAAGCGCTGAGGCCGAGCCGCCAGGACGAATCGGCACCGAGGCGGGGCAGCGCACGGACGGACTGGGAAGGACAGGTGATCGTCATGAGCGCCCACCGGGCTCGGGACTTCCTCACCCGCATCGACACCTCCAACATCGGAGCCGAAACCCTCGACCAACTCCTCGATAACGTGCGCCGCCTGGTCGTCGCCTTCAATCATCAGTCGCTGCCCACCTTGCTGGGTGATCTGGCGGATACCCAGGAGCGGGCGTTCGGGCTGCTCGAAGGGCGCCAACGCCCGGATCAGAGCCGGGACCTGTACCTGCTCGCCGGGATCGCCTGCGGATTGATGGCCAAGGCGTCACACGACCTCGGTGCCTCCCACGACGCGATGACCCAGGCCCGCACCGGTTACGCCTGCGCGGACAACGCCGGACACGACGGGCTGCGGGCCTGGATTCGGGGCCTGCAAGCAGCCTTCACGTACTGGTCTGGGCGGCTGGACGAATCACTGCGCTACGCTCAGCTCGGCGCCGAGGTCGCGGCCCGCAGCCAAGGCACCGCCGGGGTGTAGCTGGCCAGCGCCGAAGCCCGCGCGCTAGCCGCGCTGAACAGGCCGGAAGAAGCCCGCATCGCCTTGGCTCGGGCCACCGACCTCCGGGACCATGTACAGCCCGACGAGCTGGACAGCCTCGGCGGAACCTGCACCTTCAGCCGGCCTCGCCAGCTCTACTTCGCCGCCGAAACACTCTCCTGGGGCGGCCAGCCGGAGGCGACCCGCGCCGAGCGCCTCGCCCTCGAAGCCCTGGACGCCTACGCCACAGCACCGGCCCAGGACCGCTCCTTCGGCCACGAAGCCAACACCCGCATCGCCTTGGCCATCGCCCGGGTCTCCGACGGCAAGGTGGACGGCGCGGTGGAAGCCCTCGCCCCGGTGCTGGAACTTCCCTCAGCCCAGCGCACCCACGGCATCGTGATCGCGGTGGAACGGATGCGTACCACGCTGAGTGCACTCCGGGATCCTGGCCGGGACACCATCGAACTGGCCGGCGCCATCGAAGCCTTCACCTCCCAGCGCCTGGCCCGCGCCCGATAACCGACACCCCGCAATGCAGCGTCACGCTGATCAGCGTGATTCCCCTCGATCATGTGCTTGCCCCCGCCAGTAGGCGAGATTGTGCCGGGTGATCAGGGTGTGCGGGTGATCCACACCCAGCACCCGCAGATAGTCGCCGAGCAACTCCTCCAACGCGAGAACAGCCCCAGCCGCATCCCCCGCCT
>JBOHHD010000133.1:0-10933 GCA_050700515.1 Pseudonocardiaceae bacterium | reverse complement strand
TCGCCGAACACCCCAGGCTCATCACCGAGATGGATACGTCCCCACCAGACGAGCTCTGGCTCCGGACCGAACATCAGGCCCCTCCCTGGCTGCGGTGGGAAGCCAGGGCGACCCCCGCACTGATCATATGCCGCCGAGACAACACACGTCGCAACCCTGTTCGGGCGCTCCGGCATGATGGGATCTGATGAATGAACTCACCGGAGACCCGCTTGCCGCAGACACCGTCGACGTGATCGTGATCGGTGGGGGTGCGGTCGGCGAGAACGCGGCGGACTATGCCGTCCGCGGTGGGTTGAGCACCGTAGTGATCGAATCCGAGCTGCTCGGCGGTGAGTGCTCGTACTGGGCCTGCATGCCGTCCAAGGCATTGCTGCGCACGCCACACGCGGTGGCCGCAGCCCGACGACTACCCGGCGTGCGTGCGGAGTTCGATCCCTCCGCTGTGCTGGCCCGGCGGGACTCGTTCACCTCGCACTGGTCCGACGACGGTCAGGTGCAGTGGGCTCGCGACGCCGGTATCGCCGTGCTGCGCGGGCGGGCGCGACTGGCCGGGGAGCGCGCGGTACAGGTCGGGGACCGCCTGCTGCGAGCCCGGCACGCGGTGGTGATCTGCACCGGCTCGGTCCCGGTGAAGCCGCCGATTCCGGGGCTGGACACGGTTCGGACCTGGAACACCCGGGATGCCACCTCGGCGAAGACGGTGCCCGGCAGGCTCGCGGTGCTCGGTGGTGGGCCGGTCGGCGTCGAGCTGGGACAGGCGTTCGCTCGGTTGGGCTCGACGGTCACGCTGCTGGAGACCGGTCCCCGGGTGCTGAGCAGGTTCGAGCCGATGGTCGGCGAGCGGCTGGTCGAAGCGCTGCGCGCCGACGGCGTCGACGTCCGGCTGAACACCGAGTTGGCCGAGGTGGCGCCGTCGGAAGAGGCCGCCCACCCGAAAGAGGCCGCCCACCCGAAAGAGACCGCCGAGTCCGAAAGAGCCATCGCGCTGCGGTATCGCGACGGCCGGACGGTGGTGGTCGACGAGCTGCTGGTGGCCGCCGGACGCCGGCCGGCCACCTCTGACCTCGGACTGGAGTCCGTGGCACTGAATCCGGTGGGAGAGCTGCAGCCCGGTGGTCCACTGCGCGTCGATGACTCCGGGCTGGTCTGTGGGGTGGCCGGGCAGTGGCTGTACGCCGCCGGCGACGTCACCGACCGGGCACCCCTGACCCATCAGGGGAAATACGCAGCCCGCATCGTCGGGGCGGCGATCGCGGCCCGGGCGCGCGGCCACGAGGTAGACCCGGAGCCGTGGAGCGAACACGCGGCCAGCGCCGACCATGTCGCGGTACCGCTGGTCGTGTTCACCGATCCGGAGGTCGCGGCGGTCGGCCGGACCCAACGGCAGGCCACCGACGCCGGGCTGGACGTGCGCTGCGTCGAGGTGGAACTGGCCGTCGCCGGATCAGCACTGCATGCCGACGGGTACTCCGGCGCGGCGCGCATGGTGGTCGACCAGCACCGCGGTGTGCTGGTGGGGGCAACCTTCATCGGACAGGACGTCGCCGAGCTACTGCACGCGGCGACCGTGGCGATCGTCGGTGAGGTACCGCTGGAGCGGCTGTGGCACGCGGTTCCCGCCTATCCGACGATCAGCGAGGTGTGGCTACGGCTGCTGGAGGCATACCGCGCTTGTCCCAAAGCGTGATCAATGGCGAAGGGACTTCACCCGGCCGCTGGCCTCGTCCGCTGCTCCGCTGAGGGCACCGGCCACGTCCTCGCTCAGCGCGACGGCCTTACCTGCCGCCTCCTCGCCCAGTCGCACGGCTTTGCCGGCCAGCTTGCGACCCTGGTAAGAGGCTGTCCCGGCCACCTCCCCCGTCGCCTGGGAAACCTTTCCCGTCACACCAGCGGCAAGTCCACTCACCGTGCCCCCCGTGCGGTCGGCTACAGCCGCCGCCTTCGCCAGCTTGCGTTGGGATGCGGCGGCAGCCCGCCGGGCGGCACGCCGACCTCGCCAGGCCAGCGAGGGTTTGCCGGCGGTGTCCGCGGCAGCGATGGCCAGCCCACCCAGCAAGCCCAGGTTCTTCAGAAAGTGAATCAGCTGGTCGGATCTTTCTTGCGGGTCGTCGACCTCCCAGAAACGATGGCCGGCCAGTGTGGTGGGTATCAGGCTGGCAGCTAGCGCGGTAGCGGTGAAACGGGGGAACTTTCCCAGTGCCAGCAGGGTGCCCGCACCGATCTTTGTCCAAGCATCCACAGCTACCATGGTGGTCGAGCTGGGTAGCCGATCTGGCGGTGCCAGATTTCCCATCTTGTGCAGCACCGGCTCGGCGAGCTGGGTATACGGCTTGGGTTCACGTAATGCGCCGATGCCACCGTAGATGAAGATCCCGGCCAGCAGCGGACGCGCGACTCGACGAAGCAGCATGACCCTTCTGTACCCGCTCAGCACCGACAGCAAACCCAGCTCAGCGTGATCGCCTGATCGAGGCCTCCGGGCTACGCCCGGTCGCCGGGCATATGCGGTAAGCGTGGCGCAACGAGTTCGCTGTTTGACGGTGCACCAGTCGGGAATATCACCGGGGTCCGCATATCCGTACGAGGAGCACTGCGGGAGAGGCGGTGTACTCGGTGATAGCTCGCTGGTTGGCAATCCTGGCCCGCTGGACGTGGGGAGTTGCGCTCATCTCGTGGCGTTACCTGTGGGCGGTCACGCCGCTGCACCGCTCCGTCGAGACCGGCGACGCCACCGATCTCCCTCCGCCGCTGGCCGATCAGCTGGTGGACCACCGTAGCCAGCTGCTGGCAGACGGCCACGGCCCACTGTTTCGGCGGCTGTTCGCGGTGGAGATCGAGGACGCATTCTTGACCGCGACAGAGTTGATCAGCAGGATCGCGGCTGACTTCAACCGGGCCGTGCCTTCCGAAGCGACTGCGGTGGAGAGAATTTCCGGTGTTCCTGGAGAGCTCGTGGTCGGCGACGAGGTGGTGGTGCGCATTCCGGGTCCCTGGGACGGTCCGGTCCGGGTGGTACACCGCAGTGAGACCTCATTTCGCCTGGCCACCCTGACCGGGCACCTGGAGGCCGGGCAGATCGAGTTCCGGGCCCGGCCGAGCGGCTCGACGCTGAAGTTCGAGATCGAGGCGTGGGCCCGGCCGAGCAACCGGATCGTGGACCTGCTCTACAGCCGTCTCCAGTTGGCCAAGGAGATCCAGCTGAACATGTGGGTGCGGTTCTGCCTGGCCGTCGCGGAGCTTGCGGGCGGGCGGCCCCGGGACGGGGTGACGATCCGCACCAGGGTGGTCGATCGACCAGTGCGGGTGAGCTGATAGCAGTGAAGCAGTTTTTCCGGGCCCGAATTCTATAACAGGGTGCACTGGCAGAGTATTGATCTGACCTCGCCCGCGGCGCGGGAGGAATTGCGGCAGGCATTCGCTGGGCGGACGCCGTGGTACATCTGGCGTGGGCGATTCAGCCGGTCCGTCACGAAGAGCTCATGTACCCGGTCAACGTGGGCGGCTCGAACGAGGAGTGACCCGCAACGGGTCAGCAAAGCTCTGCGTACAGCAGGCACAAGATCATCTTTGAGACGGTGCTGGACCGGTTCGAACAGCAGCATCCCGATACCGTGGTCGCTCGGATCCGGCCGACTCTGGTCGCCCAACGTGAAGCCGCGGCGCACCTCGCGGCGCTGTACTTCGGCCCCTTGGTGCCGCCCCTGGTGTTCCGGCTACTGCACGCCGGGGTATTTCCTTCCTGTCCCTCCCGCAGGCCTGTCCCTAGCAGTTCGTGCACGCCGACGATGTCGGGGACGCCGTGGTGGCCATCCTGCAGCGGGGGGCGGGCGGCATATACCACTCAGGGCTTCGACCCGCTGCTTACCGAGCCGCCGGTCGGGGCTGCGGTGTTGTTGTCCGGTGGGCGCATCGGCCAGGAAACGCTGAACCGGCACTGCGCTGCCCGACCGACGGCACGGGTACCGGATTTACCGGTTCCTTCTGTCGCGCCCAGGGGCGGCTGCGCGGACACTGGGCATGGTTGTTCCCGCCGGTGAACCGGCACGAACGGCAAGCAACGGTGTGGAGGCGTGGATGGTGGGACAGGTGTTGCATCGTGTCGGGCTGAACAGCTGGCACCTGGAAGCGATGTCCCTCGGATCGGTGGCGCTGTGTCTGGGCCTATGGATCCGGGCCAAGACGGTGGACCAGGAGGAACGGGGCAACGCCGAACGGCGGGCGCTGTTCGCCGGATTATGGCCCCCCACCCTGTGGCTGATCGGCGACTCACTGCGCAGGTACGAGTGACCCCCCGTGCGTGATCGCCTGCTGGGCAACATCGACTACACCGCAGCGCTGGCGGGGCTACGCAATCGTAAGATCAACTACGATCCCGGGGAGGTCCGGCCGCCTGCCTGGAACTTCGACGTGCACCGCAGCCTGGTCGGCTGCGAGCAGCCCGGCCCGCCGGAGCCCGGCGGACTCTGGGAAACCGCTCGCGACCTGGTCCGGGACTACGAGTTCACTCCTCCCGAACTCATTCGCGCAGTCTATTCCCGTCGAGATCCGCTGCTGGGGCGCAACCTGCTGCTGGAGGGCCGCTTCTTCGTGTTGCGGTTCTACATGGGGGTACGCATCACCGCTCTCATCGACGAAACCTGCCGGCACCAGGAAAGAGTGTGGGGGTGGAAATACCAGACCCTCGAACACCATCTCGAGCGCGGTGAGGTGGCCTATGAGGTGGTCAAGCACCTGGACAGTGGCCAGGTCGAATTCGTCGCCTCCTGCCACTCCCAAAGATCGCCCGCTCTCGGGCCGATCCTGCGGCTGGGCTGGCTGGTGTTCGGACGCCGCACTCAGCTGCGATTCTATTACCGCTGCGGACAGCGGTTGAACAGATTGGTACAGGCCCGGCAGACCGGCGCGCCGATTCCCGCCGCCACACGGTCGCCCGTGAAGGACGGCGACCTGGTGCTGGTGCCGTCCGGGGCCGAACCGCACCTTCTCGACCGCCTCATGATTCGCCAATATGATCCGGCTGGGTGATTTTTCAGGTGGTGCGGAATCGGTTGAACACCCGGTACATCAGTTCGGTGCCGCGAGTCAGTGCGTCCACCCGGATTCGTTCGTCGTTGCCGTGCATGCGTGACATCGTGTCGTCATCGGTCGCGTAAGGGTAGATCCCGTATACCGGGATACCGCGCTGCCACCACGGGCTGGCGCTGGTACCGGCCTCGAACAGGCCCGGCGTGATCGCCGCGCCCGGGTAGGTCTGGCGGGCCGCGGTCTCCAGCGCCTGGAAGACGTCGGTATCGAGGGTTCCCGACGGTTGGGCCATCCGTGCGCTGAGCCCGGCCAGCACCTGCTCCTCGGTCTGGTCCGGCGAGGTGCGGGATACCAGGCGCAGCGTCACTCCTTCGCTGTCCCCCAGCGTGTCGCGCAGCTGCGCGAGAGTGGCCGCCAGATCGAGACCGCCCGGAACCAGGCGCAGGTTCACCGTGGCGCTCGCCGACCCGGGCTGGACGTTGGTGCGGTATCCGGCATGCTGGATCACCGGGGTGACGATGTGGCGCAGTAATGCGTTGAACAACGTCGGGTGGTCGCTGAGCTGGATCACCAGCGTGCCGGCCCGGTCGCGTTCGGCCTGCTCGGTGGCACCCAGCAGCAACCGCAGCGCCTCAGCCAGCTTCGCGCTGCCGGTACCCGCCGCCCACGCCTCGAAGTACGGCCTGGTCACCTCGGTGAGGCCGATGCCGGGCTGGTAATCAGCCAGCCGGACCACCGCCCGGTTCAACCGCACGATCGCCGCGTCCGCAGACGGGCGGGAGGAATGGGTCGTGGTCCCCTGGGCGACGAGCTCCAGCTGGGCGGAGATCTTCTCCTGCCGGGTCAGCGTGATGACCACCGGCTCCGCCGAGCCGGGCGGGGCCAACATCCAGCCTCCCTCGGTGATCACCACACCGGCGTCGATCCGGTCGTAGTGCTGCTCGGCGAGCCACCGGGTGCCGTACGGACCGACCTCCTCGTCGCAGTCGGAAAGAAAAATGATGTCCCGGTCGAACCGGGCGCCCTCGCCGAGGTGCCGGAGCAGGGCAGCCATGAACACGGCGTTGGTGCCCTTCATGTCCAGCGCGCCACGGCCATAGACCCAACCTTCCCGCACCTCACCGCCATAGGGATCAACGCTCCAGCGGTCGGCCTCCACCGACACCACATCGGAATGGCACAACAGCAGCAACGGCCGCAACCCACCCCCGGCACCCGGAATACGAGCAATGAAATGCGCATTGTCCGGTTTCGGAGTGCGGATGATCTCGGTCTGCGCCCCGGCCGCGTCCCAGATCGCCTTGAGCCACTCGGCATGCGGGACGGTGATACCGCCCTCGCCGTTGTGCGAGGTGTCGAACCGGATCATTCCGACGCTGAGATTCAGCGGATCCAGATCCGCCGGGTCGACGACCGGGACGGGAGGTGATGAGGTCACCGCGCCGGCGCAACCGGGCAACGCGGCGACGACCGTAGCCAGCCCCGCGGCCTGACCACTGAGCCGGAGCGCCTCGCGGCGGCTGTACCGAACTTCTTTCCTGGTCATAAGGGCCTCCCCGACTTCCGGACGAGCGTGCGGCACCGAAGCCGGCGTGTCAATTCACCCGATGGAGTCGCGACTCCAGTGCACCCAGCGCCGGGGCGGACGAGTTCATCCGGCGCTCTCGGAGACGGTGTGAAGTGACCCTGGCTATCATCCCGCTACCCCAATCCGTGACCGGTACCCCGGCGGTTCCGGCCTGATGTGTGACCCTCGTAATGGGCGGCGTGAATCAGCTGCATCAGTCGAGACCATTTAAGGGCTTACGAGCAGCGTATTCCGCCAGGCTGTCGAGATCAGAACTGGCACCGAAACTGGCCAGGATGGCCGCGAATTGGCTGGTGGGCCGGGTGGCGGTGGGCGAACAGATCGAAATCGGGGCACCCGCAGGCCAACCTCAAAAACGCCTACGGACCCCGCCTGCACCTGGTGCACGTGCTCTCCCGCGAACCGCTGGAGACCGAGATCCTGCACGACCGGCTCTACGCCGTCAGACTGCCCGTGCTGCTCACCGCGCTGGTGCCGGGTCGGCGAGGTGAGCCACCGGTGGCTGTGCGGGCCGCTGGGCTTGACGAGCGACGCCCGCTCAGGCCCTTGAGCCGCAGGCGGTGGCGGCGGGCTATGTCCCGACCTGCCCGTCTCTGCCGAATTCGCCCTCGACTACGACTCCTGACGCCGTCCGCGTACGTCAGGGCTGGCTTTTATCGCCTTTGGCTCGGCGGGGATCGAGCCTACGCAACAATCGCCACAACAATACAAATTTTGGTGCGTTCTCAGGCATGCTGGAGAAAGTGGCGGCGATCGAGTAGCAGCTGTCTGGAGCAGAGTGGTCCACCCTTAAAGGCGCCGCCAGATCCTCCTGCTCCATTCTTTTCACCACCGCATCAAAACGCTCTTTTTTTACTTTTTCGTCAAGTTCTTCAAGCTCTTTATAGCCATCCATAACAACCGTTACTATATCATTCAAACGCTTCCGGTCATCATGTGTCAGCTTGAATCTCAGCATGCTGAGTTCGGTAGCCGTCGGCTCTCCCTTATAGATGATCGCCGAACCCGGAGTATACCTGGCGGGATGCATGGAACTGCCATGGCCGACACCGGACGATGTAGTCATCGCCCTAGGGTCGGTGCTGCTGGATTCTTCCACCGGTTCGACCATTCTCCCCACTCCTATTCAATTCTCATCCTGTTGGCGATCACCAAAGTGCGCTTTGTCCCAGCGTTGCAGCATATCGAGATAACGCCGTCTTTTGTACTTCAGCAGCCAGCGTAGGAAAACGACGTTACCAATGGCGACAATTGCGATGATCAGACCGCCGATATTTATGCTGGGGACATTGAAAAGGTCAAATATCCTGACATCCCTTACGGAGAGCAGAGTGGGGGTCAGTCCAAACAGTACTGCGCCGAGAAGAGCTGTTGTACCGGTGACCACCAAAGCACCGAAAGTGGCCAGGGAGGACCTCTGTACACGGTCGATCGAATAGCCCACCAATGTTGCCGCAAACAATGGCACCGCAAAAAGGAGCGCAGCGGTGTCCGCATTTGGCGCAGCGCTGTCCGCACCTGAGCCTCCACCTGGACTTATGAATGTCATCAGGCTTACCAGAAATGCGGAAATGATTGCCACGATCGTGGTGGCGCCCAGCGCACCTGGCGGAGCTTCCTCGAATTTGATCACGGTAGCCAGGTCGATGGGTTCTGATTCATGTAGCCCCCGGGCGTAGAGGTGCGCGTAGTGCAGGCCAGAACCGTCGCGGATCCTCAGTTGACTCCCGGCCAGCAACTCATATAATTTATCTCGCTCCAGAATATCGCCCGACGAGTCGACAAAGTATTGGTCTGCAACGAACTGGGCCTCGCCGATATCCATGCGAAAGTGATAGCTCTCCGCAGTAAAAGCAAGATTAAGAGGCACCCAGAACTTGAATGGGGACAATCCGAGCTTTATTCGCCGTTGATCCGGCGCTGACGTCGGTCCGTACAAGGGAACAGTTTTCGAGTACTTGACGATAAACCGCACTCCGGAGGGAATCGGCAGGTCCGCAGCAATTACATAGTTCCGCGCAAAGAAGCAACAGAACTTTTCCAACTCGGGGAGCAATGACAAATCTACGTTACTCTGCGACTCGGCCTTGGCGATGGACCGCTGAAACGCCTCCCGAAGTGGGGCTTCCCAATCAGAATCGCTCGTCGCCGCCGAGTCGGTTGTAATCCTTACCGTCTGACTGACAAGCCGACGAAGTGACCACAGCGCAGCTATCTGGTTCGTCTCCTCGGGGCTACCCGAAGGCGCTTTGGCGAAGGTCAGATAGAAGAGTGTTTCCAGCGTCAGGGCAATGAGGCCGCGGGCTTCCTTCTGGGAAAGTACCGAAATTGATGAATCAGCATGGTCGGTTACGTCGAGATTATCGAGCAACGTTCCCTTCGTCACCTTCAGTACAGGTACGGGGATGGATGGGGTGGTATCACCCGCGTGCCCCAAAACAGAGGCCGCGAGCAGGTCCCTCTCATCAATCGTCATCGCATGTTCCGTGGAGACGCACATGCGGACCGACGTACCGAGAAGCTCGGCGCGTTCCGTAACTCGCACCTGATAACCCGACAACATCTTTCCGAATAAATAAATCGCTTCGTCGCTGTAACGCTGCCGGACGAGTACGATGGCGTCCAGAATATCCTGCTGCTGCTTTGCGAGACCGTTAGTGCTTTCTGGTGGGGGGCCCGGCGACAGAGTTCTGTCGAGAGCCGTCCAGCGCTTCACCAGTATAACCTTTATTCTAAAAATTATCCATAACGCCGCCACGATCATGGTGATGCGCGCCGCCAGCTCAACAATAGCATCTGTCTTGATGGGTCCAGGCAGAAAGAAAAGGAAGTACCGAGAATTCAAAAATGCAGCTCCTGCGATGAGGCCGGAAACAAGGAAGGCACACAGCGCCACATGGACTCGCAGGCGCGGGGGCGGCTTGGGCACTCGATCAGGCATGGGGCCACCGCCCACACCAGGAAGGGGCCAGACCGGCAGAGCCAGAACATGAACATGAAGCAGTCGAGGAGCGTCTTCCACCACGGAGAAGTAGGGCAAGTAGGGCGCAGCGCCCTGCTCGGCCGGGTGGCGCGGTTGGCAGCTCTCGTGCGTGGTGTGGCCCGACCATGGGAATGCCCCTCTGTCCTCAGTTACACCCCGTATCGCCCAGCTCACATGGGGTGTTACCAAGCACCAGAGGGGTGTACCGCTGACCACGAGGGGTGGCGGACAAAGATCGACGCCGCTATCGCATCCAGCGCCAGCAGTACGCATAGCGAGCCCACCTCCACCCTCCCTTAGCAGAAGTGTCTACCATGATCTCGCCGTAACCGCCATACCCCGTCCCCCCTTACTTGTCAAGTCTGGATGAATTGCTGATTTTGGGCTGGATCCGATCACTGGTTGAGACCGACCAGCCGGGGCACCCCTCGATCGGTTACTGCCGGACCGAGCTGTCGCCCGATGCGGTGGGCACGCTGTCGGGAGCATGCTGTGCTGTCGAACCGGGTGAAGGTACGGGAGGCGATGGCGTGTTCGCCTGCGCCTACCGCCGCCGCTGCGGCCCGGATCTGCTGCTGGACCAGTGGAGCTTGCGCGAGTAGGCGGCAGGCTGTTCCCTGGGCAGAAGCAGCCGATGGTCGACGCGTTCGTAACCTTCGTTGCCACCCGCGCCGAGCCCGCTGTAGTGCGCGGATTGGCCGCGCTGTACCACGTAGCATGTTTTCCTACTCTGTGACGCCACCCAACCTGTTCAGCACTTCCCGTGCTGTCCAGAAATGAATGTGAGGCAGGGATGTCATCACTGACCGAAGAGCCCACTTCCGTAGGCTTCGCTCCCGGACGTACACCTGTATTCGGCCACGCACTGAAATTGCGTTTCCGTCCACTTGAATTCCTCGAAGCCCAGCGCGACCGAGGCGACATCGTGGTTTTCTGGATCGGCCCCAGCCGAGCCTATATGGTCAACAATCCCCCTCTGATCCGGCAATTGCTGACCACTCACAGAGGTGATTTCCCCAAAGGCGGACCGCTCGCCGATGTCATCCGAGTACTGATGGGCGACGGCTTGGCAACTGCCGATGCGGACCTGCATCGTAAACAACGCCGCCTGATACAACCCGCCTTCCACCCCAGCCGGTTTCCCACCTACGTCGCAGTAATGCAGAAGGCCGCTACAGCGAAGGCAACATCCTGGCACGACAAGCAGGTCATCACGGTGGACCACGAAATGCATGAACTAGCCACGACGATCCTGGGGCGATGCATATACTCAGGGAGTCTCTCCGGTGAAGCGATCGACGAAATAGCCTACTGGTTGCCGGTCGCCTTTGATG